>JBDSFC010000371.1:0-3305 GCA_039919745.1 Bacteroidia bacterium
TTACATCTGTTGTTTTTATTTATGGCTTAATTGGCAATACATCTTTAACTTATACTTGGACTGGTTCTTTAAACTTCTTAGATGAAACAAAAGTTGTCTTCCCTCCTTCTACATCTATTTATACAAACAATGTTTCAGCTACCTTTCAGGCATCTGTAGTTTCAGTAAATGGTGTTTCAGACCAAAACTCATTTAATAATATGTATACATCGCAAACGCCAACGGTTGCGATATTTCCATCGAGCTTTGTTTTAAAAATGTATACCAATAATGCTACAGATCCAATAACCAATCGTAACGAAAGTAAATACCGTTTATTAGATCAAAATGGTAATGTTGTTTGGAAAAGAGATAGTTTATTAAACTATACTTTTTATTATGACACAATAAATAATTTAGCACCGGGCTGTTATAAAATGATCATTGACGATTCTGGTTGCGATGGTTATAAATTCTGGGCGAACACCGCTGTTGGTAATGGCAACATAAGATATGAATATTTAACCGGTGGAATTTACTGGAACCCTAATGGCGACTTTGGTTGCCAGATGATAAAGAATTTTATGGTTGTAAACACAACCGGCCTTGCAAAAAATGTGGCTATACAAAATGAAATAGAAATTTATCCAAATCCCGCAAACGGAACAGCTCATATTAAATTCGATCTGAGCAAAAATCAAAATGTAACGTATAGAGTTATGGATGTTTCAGGAAAATTGATCCAACAAAAAACCATCAGTAACATGATGGGCGGTTTTGAAAAAGTAGATGTAAGTAAATTAAATAACGGTATTTACTTTGTTTCTTTTGAATTAGAGAATAATGTAATGATGACAAAAAAACTGGTAATTCAGAATTAAAAAAATATGTCACAGAAAAGTACATTGTCATTCTGACGAAGGAAGAATCTATATATAAGATTCCTCGTTCCTCGGAATGACAAAATTATCAATGAAATCTGTGGCTAAAAAATCAATCTTTAAATTCGATACTTACGTGCGTGCCATCGCAATATGGCTTGTTAGAAGAGGCGCCACAACGGCAAAAAGCAGTAACATTACTTTTTTGATTCTCGCTGCCATCTTTATGTTTTACTTTTAAATTTCCGTAAACCAGTAACGGGCCATTTGATATAACTTCAACTATGTTTTCAATATTTGTTGTTTCGATAGTTTTACTTTCATTGTTATAATAAAAGCTTAAAGCTTTAGAAGGACAATTATTTACACGCTCAATAATTTGCTCTGTAGTTGCACCTTCAGGTGTTATCCACGGCTTTTTTGTCGGATCGAAAACATTTCTTAATCCACTTTCACCTTTCCAACATTTGGTAGAATGAATGCACGTGTTTGGTTTCCAAACAATGGTAATATCTTCATTGTTATATTTTTTTGTGATCTCTGACATAATGTAAAATTAAAAAATTTATACGTCAAAAAAACTACAGATTATTTTTTTGGGCGCCTTAACGGGCTGCTATCTTCGCACAATGCTGGCTCATCAAGACACTGGCTTGCTGCCCTGCTTCGCTGCGGTTTTTTGCCTTAACAGGCAAAAGAACTAAACCTTTCACATCCCTGGCGCAGTATCCGAAAATTCGCATAAGCAGTTTTTTCTACACTTGCGCCAGGGATGGAGCGGCCTGTTTGAGCTCCTTTATGGAACGATAGTGGAATAAAGAGCGAGTAGCGACAGCCCGCCCGGGCGCCCTAATAATAAGGAATATTTATTGTGCTTTTTATTTTTGCGAATCAATAAAGAAACCCCATTTTACCTTGCTGGTAATCGCGCATGGCTTCCATAATTTCGGTTTCAGAGTTCATTACAAAAGGTCCGTGTGTTACCAAAGGTTCATTAATTGGTTCGCCTGCCATTAGTAATAACGCTGCATTAGAATTTGCTTTTAATAAAATATCTGCTGCTTCATTTTCAAAATGTATCAGATCGTGTTGTTTTGCAACTACTTTATCGTTTACTTTTAATTCGCCTTCTAAAACATAAAAAGCAACGTTATTTGTTTGAGGAAAATTAAATGTATAGTCGCTTCCTTCTTTCATGCGTAACATGGCTGTAAAAACATCCGATTCAGCCGGGCCTTTTTTATCACCGTACTTACCCGACACCAATCTGAATTCTACACCTTCTTTTTCTACCAATACAATTTCATCTTTTGTTATTGGTTGATAAGTAGGCGCATCCATCTTGTGTGCTTTTGGTGTGTTGATCCATAACTGGATACCATGAAATCTGCCTCCTCTTTCAGAGAATTCTTTTCCTGCTTTTTCGCCGTGAATGATTCCACGCGCTGCATTGATCCACTGCACTTCGTTATCGCCAATTACTTTTTTATTTCCAAGAGAATCTTCGTGTTCTATTTCTCCTTCAAACATAAATGTTACCGGGCTAAAACCCCTGTGAGGATGTGGCGGCACATTAAATTCATTTTCATTTGGTTTACTTGTAAAATCAAAATGATGTAATAATATGAATGGATCTACCTGTTGCATTCCCTGTAATGGAAAAGCCTGGCGAATTATTGCCGGACCCATTTTTGTTTCCGGTGCTGTATGTATCGAGCGAATTTTTCTATATGTGCTCATTTTGTATCTCCTTTATTACTTGTAATAATTTATTGTTTAGATCTTCGTTTGTGATCTTTCCATCTTTAAAATTCTGTTCAAAGCTTGGTAAAGAAAATGTTTTTAAGATCTTTGCGCCAAAGCGTGGAAAGTATTTTTCTGAAATTTCCAGAACACTTGCTCCACCTCTTCCCCCGGGTGATGTAGCCATTAACAACATTGGCTTTTCAGCAAATATTTTTTCTGTAACACGCGAAGCCCAATCACTAATGTTTTTAAATGCAGCAGAATAATTACGATTATTTTCTGCCATTGAAACTACAAGTAAGTCTGCGGACTTCATCTTATCCAAAAAATCTTGTGCTAATTTTGGACGACCTAATGTTTTTTCAAGATCAACACCAAACAAAGGCAATTCATAATCGTTAAGATCAATTATCTCTACTTCTGCATTTTTAAATTGCGAAGCAGCGTAAGTAGCCAATTGTTTATTTATCGACTCCTTACTGTTGCTTCCACCAAAGGCTACTATTTTCATATCTGCTTAATTAATTTATAACCAAAGATAGTTTTAATAAAATCAATCCCCCGGCCCCCTTCTCCAAGGGGGAATTATATTTAGGGTTGTTTTACCAATTGAATTTCAGAATGAATTTTTAATTCTTCGCCAACCATAACGCCACCAGCTTCAGTTGCTGCATTCCATGTTAAACCAAAATCTTTACG
>JBDSFC010000386.1:0-4987 GCA_039919745.1 Bacteroidia bacterium
AACTGTTGGCGTTATAGCAGAAACTGTAGGCGTGGTATTAACCGTGGGTGTAACTTTTACTACAGCAACAGTTGATGTTGATGAAACAGTAGTTGTTGTATTTACAGTTGATGTAATTTTTGTTACCGAAGTTGTTGGCGTTACCACTACAGTTGGTGTAGTAACTTTAGTTACAGTAACTGTTGACGTTGAAACTTTGGTAACGCTTACTATAGGCGTACTAACTTTAGAAACGGTTGGTGTAACACCAGCAACAAGAACTGTAGGTGTTACAATAGCTTTGGCTGTATCCAGTTTATGATCAAAATCCACATTCTGAACCCTTTCAACATAACCTGTAATATTCCTGGCATTCAGACTTAATATGTGCGGAGGAAGATCACCTTTTGCAAAAGTTATTTTGTATTGCGCGCCAGCGGGTAATGCTATTAAATATTTTCCATTATTTGATCTTAACTTTTTATAAACGCTATTATTGTTAGAAGCAATTTCGACTTTTATTTCCGCATCAACAGTTTCATTACTTTTAGTGATATTACCTTTTACTAATAGTAAAGCTGATCTGTTAGGTTCAAAACCGGTTTCTACCAAATAAATATCCATTGCCCCTGCGCCACCCTTTTTTCCACTACTGTAATAACCTCTTGAGCCATTTGCCGCTAAAACAAAATAAATATCATCATCAGGTGTATTAATAGGGTAACCAATATTTTCGGTTCGTTTAAAAGTAGAATCCCTTTCCATTACCGATCTGAAAACATCATAACCACCACTGCTTTTTTCTCCTTTTGAACTATAAAATAAAGTTGTTCCATCAGAATGAATAAAAGGCGAGTCTTCATCATAAGCCGTGTTGATTGAATCGCCAAGGTTAACTACTTTACCCCAGGTTGAATCAGCCAGCAAAGTTGCTTTATAAATATCTTTACCGCCATAACCGCCGTTGCGTTCACTTGAAAAATAAAGTGTTTTGCCATCAGCAGATAAAGAACAGTGTCCATCCCATGAATAAGAATTTACTTTACCTTTTAATTTTGCAGGTTGCGAATATTTTTCTCCACTCAAATAACTGGCATAAATATCACCATGACCATCTGTAAGATCTTTATAAGTAAATAATACCTGTCCATCCTGGCTTAAAGAAACAACTGCATCACTCGCGCTTGTATTCATATAATCCAACGCTACAGGTTCCTGGAATTTATCATTCTTTTTTTGCGAAAAATAAATATCAGAATTATAAAAACCACTTACGTCCGGCAACATTCTTGAATTTAATTTTCCACCTTTACTTTTTGTGCCGACGTAATTAAATAACATTACTGATTCGTCTGCTGAAATTACGGGTGTAAACTCATCACCATCCGAATTTACGGAAGCAGAATTGCTGATCTTTGCTTTTGTAAGGTTTGAATTAAGTCGCTTTGCGTTGTAGATGTATTTTTTCAGAAGCTCCGCATTTACTTTATCTTCGGGCCTGATACGTTTATAAGACAGGTGTTTATTAAGTATTTCGATAGCTTCATCAAACTTATAATTATAATGATAGGCTCTCGCAAGATCGTATTCTAGCATATCAATACGGGGGTTGTTAGTGTAAACCTCAGCTAATGCATTTACAGCCTCTTCGTATTTATCGCTTTTATAAAGACAACAAATACCGTATAAATATTTTATAAACTCTTCTTTGGGGTGATTTGTATATACCTTTTCAAATATTGGCAGGGCAATTGGATAATTCTTTTCTTCATATAAAAGTATAGCGTTATCCAAAGAATCCCTTTCGCTAAACCGCCACTTACGGGTATTGGTTATTTGCGAGAACATCGAAGAACCTAGTAAACAAAAAAGTATTAGTTGGTTTATTTTCATAAATCAAATAATTCGATAATCCGAGATTAAATATTTTATATAATATACGATCATTTGTAATTTAACAAACCATGTTCATTTGACTTCTGTTTTTTAGTCTTTTTACAACCAATATCCATCTAAACCTAGTCACCAGCATAAATATACTAACGTTTACTTGCCTCACAAAATTAATTTGCCTATTTGTCAATTTATTGATTTATTTTTATGGATATTTTAGATAAAGTGTTTTTTAATACCATACAATACCTCCTTTTCCTACCTATAGTATTGATTCTATTTTATTTAACGACCCCTAAATACAGATGGGTTATTTTGTTTTTATCCAGCTGCTTTTTTTACATGTACTTTATTCCCAAGTACATACTTTGCCTGTTTTTTTTGATACTTGTTGATTTTTTTATGGCAAAAAAAATAGATGAAAGTCAGGTAAATAAAAGAAGAAAATTTTTATTGTTTTTAAGTGTCATATCTAATTTTGGTCTTTTGTTTTATTTTAAATACCTGGCTTTTTTTGGAGAAAGTCTTAATTTAATCTGGATATCCTTATTTGATTCGAAAATTAATATTACAAATGAAATTCTCCCGATTGGACTATCCTTTCATACCTTTCAATCTGTTAGCTATGTAATTGATGTTTATAAGAAAAAGATCAAACCAGAAACCCATTTAGGCATTTATTCCACGTATGTTCTTTTCTTCCCACAAATGGTAGCAGGTCCCATTGAACGATTTTCGACGTTAGGTAACGAACTGAAAAAGAATACTGGTTTTAAGTTTGATCTTGTAAAAAAAGCTATTCCAATTATATTGATCGGTCTATTTTACAAAATGGTAATTGCTGATAATTGTGGCGAGTATGTAAATGCCACCTATTCCACTATTGCAACTCAAAACAACTATAATGTTTTGATCGCTGTTTTTTTATTTTGCATTCAAATATATTCCGATTTTTTCGGTTATTCTTTAATTGCCCAAGGAAGTGCGAGATTATTTGGAATCGATTTAATTGATAATTTTTCTTTTCCATTTTTTTCGAATAATATAATTACGTTTTGGAAAAAATGGCACATTTCACTCACGAAATGGTTTAGAGATTATGTATATATTCCTCTTGGTGGCAATCGAACCTCTGCATTTAAGCATTATTTAAATATCGTGGTCGTTTTCGCATTAAGTGGCCTATGGCATGGCGCAGGCTTTAACTTTATTCTTTGGGGTACGGTTCATGCGATTGCATATTTAATAACCGCAATAGTGATAAGTAAAATAAACGTCAAAATTCCAAATGTAATATCTTATATTTTCACTTTTGTTTTAGTAGCGTTTATTTTTGTTTTTTTTAGGAACGGACAATTATCAGAAAGTCTTATAATATTTAAAAACGTTTTCCCAAAAAAAATATCGTATGAATTTAATCCAATATCATATATTTTAATCATTAATATTTTAATGATCTTCTGCATAGAATATATTGCGAAAACACACACTAATTACCAAACCTTTTTTGAAAAAAACACTTTTATAAAAAATATATTTATTTTTATGTATTTGCTATTTGCCATTTTAGCCTTTAGTGGTATTGATAATTTACCTTTTATTTATTTCCAATTTTGAGAAAATTAATCATCTATATTATATCCATTATTGTTGTAATTCTCACTGCAAACTATTGCTATGTAACTTTAGGCCTATACAATGAGGATATTATTAAGTGTAATGCTGAACTGTTGTATAAATTTGACTCATCAGAAACTAATCATAATATTTTATATTTAGGAGAATCATCCAATTTTACAACAAGCGAGAAAGATAGTTGCAAAAAACCTATCTCTGAATTGATAAGCAATCTTGATCCAAACTACAAAATTCTTACTATCTCAAAAGGAGCCATTCATGCAGCAACATTTAAATTATTTATTGAAAAATTGAAAGAGAACTCCACGATTAAAACCGTTATTGTAACAGTAAATTTAAGGTCGTTTGGAATTAACTGGATAGAGTCAGACCTTGAAACAAATTTATCGAGGGCAAATATTCTTTATTCTAACTATCCTCCTATTTTTAAAAAATTACTATTAAGTTTTAAAGCTTATGACAACCAAGAATTGTTTAAAAGAAAAGAAACTATCAAATCTCATTACAAAAAAGATAAGTTTAAACTAAGGAATCTAAAATATGAAACAGTAAGGGATTGGGATAAAGAAGTATTTAATAAAGGTGTTTTAGATGAGAATGGAAATAAAAATCAAGAAAAAACTGATGTCGCCTGCCACTTTATTAAAAACTATGCGTTTAAAATAGATGAAAATAACCCTAGAATAAAAGATTTTGATGACATTGTTTCTTATTGTCAAAAAATGAAAATTCATTTGATTTTTAATTTATTGCCAGAAAATTATGAAAGAGCTACAGAGCTTTGCGGACAAGACCTTGAAATATTAATGAAAGAAAATGCGAATTTTCTTCAAAAAAGATACGAAAGATCTACTTTATTTATTGATAATTTTAACCTTGTTAAAGACAGTTGTTTTATTGACAGGAGCTGGCCTACAGAGCATTATATTTATTTCGGAAGGAAATCTGTTTCGGACAAAATAAACGAAAAGTTAAAAATAATTTATAATAAATAAGAAGTGTTTTATTTATAAATGATCTTACTATTATAAACCTCTCCGTTTTTAAATCGAAATCGTAGTATATATATTGCAGGTGATATTTTTGACATTTCAATTTCGATATCTTTATCGCTTTCTTTTATTTCAGACTTATAAATTTGCTTACCATTAAGATCGATCAATTCTACTGATGATCCATTCACATCTCTTAAAATAACATTTATTTTATCTTCTTTATATAAAATATATGGCTTATCGTTTTTAGGAATTTCTTTAACACCAACAACCGAACTATAGGAAATTATTGTACTATCATGACGGATAAAATATACATCTTCGCCAATACTTCCAAAACTTAAAGTTGATCCAACACTAATATAACCGCCATCCGGAAGGCCTTCGATTGAATTTACAGATTCATCTTCGCTTCCACCAGAAGCATTAATCTTGTAATAGTAACCTAGGTAAGTTGCAAGGAATACATCTACCTGTATTTT
>JBDSFC010000400.1:0-11337 GCA_039919745.1 Bacteroidia bacterium
CCCTTAACTGTAATGGTAATAATTCCGCCGCCTGCTTTCATTTGTTTTTTTGCAATGGCATAATTTGGATGCGATGGTAAAAAAGGATACGACACATTTTCCAGTTTTGGGTTTCCCTCCAACGCTTTGGCAACATGTAACGCGTTTTCGCAATGGCGATCCATTCTTAAGGCTAGCGTTTCTAAGCTCTTACTTAAATTCCATGCGTTAAATGGACTTAATGAAGGGCCGGTTAATCTGCCGAATAAATAGATATCATTTATCAGTTCTTTTTTTCCAACAGTAATTCCTCCTAAAACGCGACCTTGTCCATCCATATATTTAGTAGCTGAGTGAACGACCAGATCTGCTCCATATTTAATAGGTTGTTGTAAATACGGCGTCGCAAAACAATTATCTACAATAAAAAGCAATTTATGTTTTTTAGCAATCTTATTTACAATTTCCAGATCAATTAATTCGATAGCGGGATTGGTTGGGGTTTCTAAATAAATAAAACGAGTTTCAGGGTTAATTAATTTTTCTATCTCGGAAACATTATTTGTATTGAAATAAGAATGTGTAATATTCAATTTTGGAAAATATTTTGTAAAAATGGCATGTGTAGCGCCAAATACTGAAGAACATGAAACAATATGATCGCCTGATCTTAATAGCGCCATAAATGTTGTATAAATGGCAGCCATACCGGATGCAAAAGCTACGCCGGCTTCAGCATTTTCCAAAAGACAAACCTTATTTACAAATTCATTTACGTTTGGATTAGTATAACGCGAATAAATAAAATCTTCTGATTCGTCATTAAATGCTGCTCGCATTTCCTCAGCAGTATCAAATACAAAACTGGATGTTAAATAGAGCGGGGCAGAATGTTCATTATTCTGGCTACGTTCCATTTGTGCTCTTATGGCTTTTGTTTCGAAGTGTTTATTTTCCATTTTATCTATTAGTTTGTTTACCCTTCGACTCCGCTCAGGGTGACGTGAATATTAGTTGACCGTTACTTTATAAGTAATTTTAGCAGTTGGCTCTAACGTTTTAGAAACCGAACAATATTTTTCAACCGATAATTTCACTGCACGCTCTGCTTTATCTTTATCTACTTTACCTTTAATTTTAAAATGTAAAATGATATCACTGAATAAAGAATAGTCTGCAATTTTTTCACGATCACCATCTACTTCAATTTCAAAAGAAGTTATTTCCTGCTTTTGTTTTTTTAATATCAGGATCACGTCAATAGCGCTACATCCTCCCAAAGCAGAAAGTAGTAATTGCATTGGGCGCATGCCTTGTCCGTGTCCACCAATATCAAGTGCGCCATCCATTAACAAAGTATTTCCTTCTTCATTTACAGCTTCCATTTTAAAATCGTCGTCTATTCTCTTTATATTTATTTTCATCTTCTAAGCTTTTTACTCTAAATATAATTATTTTAGAATGCATTTACACCGTTTACCGTTGTATATTTCATAGTATATTTTATACCCGGGTTAATATATTTATAAGCACTGTGTGCCATTAAAGAAGCTTCATGAAAACCACATAAAATTAATTTCAATTTGTTTTTATAAGTATTGATATCGCCGATAGCATAAATACCTTCAATATTGGTTGAATAATCATCCGTGTTTACTTCGATAGCATTTTTATCAATATTCAACCCCCAACTTTCTATTGGACCTAATTTTGGACTCAAACCAAACAAAGGAATTAAGTGGTCTGTATCAACAATTACTTGCTCAGTAGTTTTACTATTGGTAATCGCTACGCTTTTTAGTTTGCCATTACCACTTACATAATTCAAATTAGCATTGAGATGTAATTTAATTTTTCCTTCTGCTGCCAATTTAAAAATTTTGTTTACACTATCCGGCGTTCCACGAAATGATTCGCTACGATGCACCAAAGTTAATTCCGAACACAGGTCACTTAAAAAAATTGTCCAGTCTAAAGCGCTATCACCACCTCCGGCTATTACTAATTTTTGATTACGATATTTTTCGGGGTCAAGTATCATATAATTAATTCCCTTTCCATTTTCAAATTTTTCAAGACCTTCTACTTCCGGCTTTCGTGGTTCAAAGCAGCCAAGCCCTCCAGCGATCACCACAACCTTTGCCTGGATCTGTGTTCCTAAATTTGTTGTTACTAAAAAATCACGATCGCCTCGTTTTTCTAAACTTTCAATGCGTTCGCCTAAAGTGTAACCAGGTTTAAAGGGCTCTGCCTGTTTCACTAAATTATCTACCAGTTCTTGCGCTAATACACTTGGAAAACCCGGAATATCATAAATTGGTTTTTTAGGGTAGATCTCAGAAAGCTGGCCGCCAACTTGTGGTAAATAATCAATTAAATGGCAGCGTAATTTTAAAAGTCCTGCTTCAAAAATTGCGAATAATGCTACTGGTCCTGCGCCTACAATGGCTATATCTGTTGTTATCATTTTAATAAAGATGTTATAATTGTTTTTAAACTGATCGCTATTACTAAAAACCCCACAATAAGCAATCCTTTTTTGGTGGGAATTTTGTTTGAAAAATAAATTGATATTGGTGCGGCCAACATACCACCTATAACTAAGCCCAATATAATTTGCCAATGACTTAAGCCAATAATAAAAAAGAAAGTGAGCGTACTAATTAGCGCAACAAAGAATTTTGCTAAATGTGAAGAGCCAATGGCGTATCTTAAGTTTCTTCCTCCTGCAACTAATGAAGTAGTAACTATTGGTCCCCAGCCACCGCCACCAACAGAATCTAAAAAGCCACCCGTTGCAGCAACAATACCCACCTTTTTTATTTTAGATACTTTTTTCAAATGAATATCTTTTGCCCTAAAAATTATCATTATGCCAAGTACCAGAGTATAAATAGAAACTAAAGGTTTTATTATTGAAAAATAGTCTTTGCTTACGAAAGAAATGACTGTTGCGCCAATAACTGCTCCAATGATCCCCGGCCATAAAAGTTTTTTGAATAATTTCATATTCACATTTTTGTAACGCATATATACTAAAGAGGAAGACCCTGTTGTAAATACTTCGGATGCGTGCATACTTGCACTTGCAACCGCAGGTGTAATTGCAGGAATACCTAAGCTTAATAAAAAAGTTGTAACACTTACGCCGTAAGCCATACCCAAAGCCCCATCTATCATTTGTGCTATAAACCCGGCCAAAATGTAGATCCAAATATTTGGATCAAAACTTTGAAATGTTGCGCTTACAAAAGAAGCTACATCACTAAAAGGCACATAAGTTAAAACCAAATGGCCAAAGATCATTATCAGAATAACCGCAAGAGAATATAAAGTAGCAACACGTATTTTTTTAAGAAGCGTATTTTTCTCGGTCGGCTTTTTAGATAAATTTGCGGTTATTTTGTTTAGCTCAGATACCTTGTTGGAGAAATCACCATTTAATTGGGTCCTGATCTTATATAAATTCTCTAACACTTCCTGCATTTCATCAGGAAATGATTCTTCAAAAACTTCACGAACTCGTTTAGCAATTGTGGGCGATTTTCCATTGGTAGAGATGGCTATCTTAAGATCACCTTTTTGAACAATAGAGCCTAAATAAAAATCGCATTGCTCAGGTGTATCTGCAACATTGGCAAGGATATTTCGTTTCTGAGCATCCGTCTTAATAAGCAGACTGGTCTCTTTATTATTTACTGCTACAATAACCAGATCTGTGTTTTCAAGATCTTCATTTTTAAATGCGCGTTGTTTTACAATGAAATTTGTATGCGCTTGTTGAAACGATTTTATTTCTTCATTTATTTCTATGGCTATCAAGGTAATTTGTGTTGCCGGACTATTATTTAAAACCGCCGACACTTTTTCTAAGCCAACTTTTCCTCCGCCAACAATTAGTACACGAAAGTTTTCCAGTTTAAGGAAGACGGGAAATAAATTATTTAAACTTTCTGTTTTCATCGCGCTATTTTATGAATCTATTAATTAGTTAAATAGATATCTTGAGTTAACGCGTGCTAAAGAAAAGGCCCTATGCTGCTTTACAACTTCGCCAATGACAATTACTGCCGGAGCTTTTATGTTTTCTTTTTCAGAAATATTTACAATTGTATCAATTATACCTAAGGCAATTTTCTGATCTGCTAAAGAGCCATTTTGAATAATCGCAATAGCAGTATTGCCTTTATTTTCATTTTTAAATACTTCTGTGATCTCTTGCAATTTTGAAAGACCCATTAAAACAACAATGGTTGCATTTGTTTTAGCGGCAACTAAAATATCCTGCGATAATTTATTTTCTCTTGTAGTACCTGTAATTACCCAAAAACTTTCGCTTATGCCACGATGAGTTACAGGAATGCCGCTGAAAGCAGGAACACCAATAGAGCTTGAGATACCGGGAACAACTTCGGTTTCTATGTTAAATGCGTAAGCATAATCTATTTCTTCCTGGCCGCGACCAAATACAAAAGAGTCGCCACCTTTTAAACGTACTACATGGCCATGTGTAAATGCAAGGTCAATTATCAACGAATTGATCTGTTCTTGTGAATAAGCATGCTGATTATTACGTTTACCCACATAGATCTTTAATGCTTGTTTAGGAGCATGATCTAAAAGTTCTTTATTTACTAAAGCATCATATAAAACAACATCTGCAGCTTTTAAGGCCTTTAAACCTTTAAGAGTTATTAATTCAACATCGCCGGGACCGGCACCCACCAGGGTTAATTTTGGATTTATAGTTTGTGACATATTATTTTTATTTAACTAAGTATAATTTGAAATTTTCGGTTTTTAGTTTTTTAACTGAGCTTGCCGAAATTTCAAACCCAGTTAAATCATTATTTGCATTTGCCAACAACAGCAACAACAATGCATCATATAAGTATAAATTTGTTTTTTCATTTAGTTAAATTCTCTAGTTCTACGTCTTTATTTATTTTATTTCTTAAAAGCTTTACTTCATTCACAAACTGAACCGCTTGTACGTAATAATTTTCCGCAAAAAACTCAGTTGCTTCATGTTTATTTATTTGAAGTACCAGATCTTTAAATGAAGTATCATAAGTAAACGGCTTTTCTGTTTCAAATAATTTATCAAAATCAGTTATTACGCCATGTTGCGTATTTACATGAATAGAGTTATCAAGCAAAATGGCTTTAGCGGCATTTATAAAAGCAGCATAAGAATAATATACGCTGTCACCAAAACTATTATTTTCAAATGCTTCTGCTGCAAAATCCAATTTTTCTTCTGCTTCAAAAAATAAAGTCGCTACAAGATCGATCACAACACCGGCACATTCACCAACGCCAATTGCAGTTGCAAATTTTTCTTCCTGACCCCAATCAATAAGGTCTTCTGTTTTCAATGTTGAATTATCTGCTAAAGGTTTTAATAGTTGATAAAAATAGTCTTTACCTTTTTTATCATAGTAGGACTTAAAATATTCCCCTTCAACTGCATTTTTTTCAAAATCATTAAATAAAGAACGTAAAACATCCGGACCGCGTTTACTGGCCACTTTAATTACTTTGTCAGAAATTCTTCCTTTGCCATTTCCCAAAGTGCCCCCGCCCAACAATACCTGCAGGGCAGGAACAACCGTGGTACCAACTTTAAAAGAACTGCCGTGAAAACCTATTTGTGCAAGTCCATGTTGTCCGCATGAGTTCATGCAACCGCTAATTTTAATTTTTATATCATGATTATAAATAAGTTCAGGGAACTCACTATAAATAACTTCTTCCAATGCTACAGAAATATGCGTACTGTTAGAGATGGCTAAATTACAGGTATCTGTGCCCGGGCAAGCTGTAATATCACCAACTGAATCAAAACCCGGAGTTGCCAAATTAATTTTTTCCAGTTCAGAAAAAAGAAAAGGCAATTCTTCATTTGCCACATTGCGTAATAAAAACCCCTGGTTAATTGTAATGCGGATATCTTCTGTATCTGCATATTTTTTTATAGTTTCTGTAAACGCTCTTGCCGTATCACTTGAAATATTTCCTAATTGAATTTTCACATACACGCCGAAAAGATCTTTTTGTTTTTGTTTAAGGGTATTTGTGTTTAACCATTTCGAGTATTTGTTTTCATCAATTTCAGGCTTTTCTTTTAATAAAAAAGAGCGGAATAGTGTAGGAGAAGTAGCGGTTGTATCAATTTTAAATTCTTTAACCAATAATGCAGTTTCTTCTTCTTTTACAAATTGTATAAATGCGGGCAAACTAATTTTATTAATAAGATATTTTAAACGCGCTTTGTGCCTGCTTGCCCTTTCTCCGTGCCTGTCAAATACGCGAAGAGTTGCCTCTACAAAAGGAATTAATTTGTCTTCGTGTAAAAACTCAAAAGCAGTTTGTGCTAAAAATGGTTGTGCACCTAATCCACCACCAATTAAAACTTTAAAACCTCTTTGTTCGTTTTCAATTTTTGGAATAAAACCCAGGTCATGAATGTAAGTGAAAGCAGTATCTTTTTCATTATTGGAAAAAGCCATTTTTATTTTACGACCCATTTCCTGGCAAAATGGTTTGCGTAAAAAATATGCGAATAGCGCTTGAGCATAAGGTGAAACGTCAAACAATTCGTTAGGATCAATTCCTGCTTCCGGTGATGCAGTGATATTTCTTACCGTATTACCACAGGCTTCACGTAAGGTAATATCATCCTGTTCTAATTTTGCCCAAAGTTCAGGTGTTCTATCAAGGCTTACATGATGGATCTGAATATCTTGTCTTGTAGTTAAATGTAAATTGCCATTAGAATATTCATCGCTGATATCGGCAATACGTAATAATTGTTTTACACTTAATTTACCAAAAGGTAATTTGATCCTGATCATTTGTACACCCTGCTGGCGCTGACCATAAACACCTCGCGCCAAACGAAGACTGCGAAATTTTTCTTCATGGATCTTTCCTTCTTTAAAATCACGGATCTTTTTATCAAGATCAATAATGTCTTTTTCTATCAGGGTCTTTGAAGCTGAATTTATATTTTCTAATTCTGTTCTAAAGCTTTGCATAATTATTTTGTAGCATTATATAAATGATACCAATCTTCATTCGTTAATTTAATTGAAAAGGCAGTTGCTGCGTTTTTGATCCTTTTTTTATCGGGACTACCAATAATTGGTAAAGCGCCTAATTTGTGTAACCAGGCAACAGCCGTTTGCTCAATATTAATATTATATTTTTTTGAAACTTCAGTTAATGCTTTTCTTACTTTAACTGCTTTTGTGTCTTTACCATTAAGAATTCTGCCGCCGGCCAAAGGTGCATAAGCCATTGGTTTGCTGTATTGTTCTTTAATAAAATCTAAACGGCCATCATCGATAGCGCTGGTTTGCAATAAATTTAATTCCAGGTGATTGGTGATAATTGGTTGCGGTAAATGTGAGGCGAGTAGCCGATGTTGAAATACATTAAAATCTGAAACGCCGATAAATTTTATTTTCCCACTTAGCAATAGTTTTGTTAATGCAGAGGCTGTTTCTTCTGCGTTGTATAATGGATCATAATGCTCCAGCAAAAAAATATCAATGTAATCTGTTTTTAATCTTTTTAAAGAATCGTTTACACTTTTAGTAACGTGTTCTGGGCTAAGATCAAAGTAATTTCCTTTTTTATTTTTGGCAGTAAATTTGCGTATTCCTGCTTTTGTAGAAATGATTACGTCTTCACGTTTGATTGAGCTTGATGAAATAGCTTTGCCGAATAACTCTTCAATTTTTCCTTCAGAATAATTATCACTATGGTCAAAGGTATTTACACCTAATTCAAGATTGTAATTAACAATGTCTTCTATCTTTTTTTGATTTGCGAAAGCAGGGGTATTGTATCTCCAAAAGCTGTAAATAGCTGCTGAAACTTCCGGGCCAGATTCGCTGATATAAATTTTTTCCATTTTCTTATTTTTTATTTGCCACTTCTTGACTGCACTCAACGAGACAGGCTAATTATTAAATATTTGGTTGTGGGGTTGTTCTTAAATAAGGCTTTATTTCCTTAAAACCTTTTGGAAATTTCGCAAGAATATCTTCTGTTTTTATCGCAGGAATTACAACAACATCTTCACCATGCTTCCAGTTGGCAGGTGTTGCTACACTGTACTCTGCGGTTAATTGTAAGGAATCGATTACACGTAGGATCTCATCAAAATTTCTTCCTGTTGAAGCAGGGTAAGTAATTAGTAATTTTACTTTTTTATCTGGATCAATTATTACAACTGATCTTACTGTAAATTTGTCCGAAGCATTTGGATGGACAAATCCATACAGTTTTGATACTTCAAAAATTGGATCAGCAATAATTGGATAATTTACTTTTGTATTTTGTGTTTCATTAATATCAACGATCCATTTTAAGTGCGATTTTACAGGATCAACACTTAACGCAATTACCTTTACATTGCGTTTATCGAATTCGGTTTTTAGCTTTGCCACGGTTCCTAATTCAGTTGTGCAAACCGGTGTAAAGTCAGCGGGGTGAGAAAATAAAATTCCCCAGCTGTTTCCTAAAAATTCGTAAAAATTTATTTTCCCTTCGCTGGACTCTGCAGCAAAATCCGGCGCGCTATCTCCTAATCTGATTGACATATTTTTAATTTTTTAGTTGTTGATTAATTGTTTTTCTTTATTTAAAATAGAATTTATTTTTTTAGATTTTATGATAACGGTGTCACTCACTAAAGAGATAAAAAGGTTATTCTTTAAAATATAATCTCGGTTCTTTAATAATGTTTGAAGATTAACTATTCCAATAATATAATTGTAATCAGTTCCGTTATATTTTTCAGTGATCTCATCAAACTCAAATTTATTAAGATCAATAATAGAGTTATAACGAAAATATACATTCACTAAAACATCATTTGTGAAATTGGATGCATGTTTTTGAACATGTTTTTTATACTCATATTTATAACCATGTGATAAGGCGGAAATGTCTGATAATACTGCCGCACCTGTTGGATAGCTGCCTGCACCTTTACCTTGCAAAAATTGCTCGCCCGAAAATTTACCTTCCACTATTACGCCGTTAAATTCATTTTCTACATTAAATAATTGGTTGGTTTCTTTTACAAAACGTGGCGCCACTAATACACTTACTTTATCACCTTCCAGGCGTTGAATAACAGGCGTTAATTTTATTTTGTAACCTTTTTCCGAAGCATACTTAATATCATTATCGTGTAAAGTAGTGATGCCAATATTTAAGATCTCTTCCGGCTTTATAATTAGGCCAAAAGCGTGCAGTGCAATGATCACTGCTTTATATTTTGGATCAAAACCTTCTACATCACTTGTTGGGTCTGTTTCTGCAAAACCCTGTTCTTGCGCTTGCTTTAAAGCGGTAGCATAAGATAATTTTTCGTTAATGGTTTTTGAAAGAATGTAATTGGTTGTACCATTAAAAATTCCGGACACTTTTTCCAACTCTTCATTATCAAAATATTCTTCCAGTGTTCTGATGATCGGGATACTTCCACCCGCTGATGCTTCATATAACAAGGACACATTATTTTCCTGTTGTAACTTGTAAAGCTCTTCCAGGTGTAGGGCAAGTAATTTTTTATTGGCCGTAACAACATGCTTGCCTTTTTTTAGGGCTTCACTTACGATATTAAATGCTTCATCTGCATCGTCAATTAATTCAACGATCACATCAATCTCAGGATTATTTAAAATTTCCCATTTGTCGAAAGTGATCAGATCTTTAGATACAGTACGTTCTTTGTTCTTATCTTTTACTGCAATTTTCACAATATCTGCTTTAAAGCCCGTGCTGTTATTTAATACATAGTATAAGCCCTGCCCAACGCAGCCAAATCCGAATAACCCTATTTTTAATTTCTTTGCCATAATTTCTAATATTTAATTATTTGTTTTTTGTAAATTCAGTTTGTCTTTTTTAATTTTTTTTTCCAAGTAATAAGCTTTTATCACTTTAGTAATTTTTTCAGTTTCAATTAAAAAACCATCATGTCCAAAAGCGGAATCTATTTCGGTATAACTTGCATTTTTAATATGTTTTGCTAAAAATTTTTGCTCGGTTAATGGAAATAAAATATCTGTTGTTAAACCAATTACCAAAGTGTTTGTTTTAATTTGTTTTAATGCCTGTTCTTTTGTTTCAGTTCTGTTCCTGGCTACATTATGGCTATCCATTGCATCCAGCAATCTCACATATGAATAAGCGTTAAAACGATTCACTAATTTCTCTCCCTGGTAACGTTGGTAAGATGCAGATGCATAGTTATTGGTTTTATTATAGTTCTCATCTTTTTGCGTTACATCATATGTTGCATAACCACGATAACTTAATAAAGCAATACTCCTGGCAGCTGAAAGACCTTTTTTTGCCGCATCAACTGTATTTGAATAATACGTTCTGTCTGCTTTTATTGCTAAGCGTTGCGATTCATTAAAAGCAATGCCCCAAGGCGAATGTTGCGCATTGGTAGCAACCAAAATTAAGTTCTCAACCAGATCTTTATTTTGTAAAGCCCATTCCTGTGCAATTTGCCCACCTTGTGAACCGCCGATCAGCGTATGGATTTTATCAATTCGTAAATGATCTTTTAAAAGTTCTAACGATGCGGCAATATCTTTAATAGTTATTTGTGGAAAATAATTAAACCAGGCTTCTTTTGTTTCGCTGTTAATACTTAACGGGCCGGTAGTGCCATAGCACGAACCTAAATTATTTGCACAAACAATAAAATAATCTTTTGAATTGTATAAACTATCTTCGCCAAACAATCCATGCCACCAATCAAACACATTTGCATTTGCAGTAAGTGCATGGCAAACCCAGATAACGTTGTTACGCTCTTTATTAAGTGTGCCATAAGTATGGTAAGCGATCTCAAGAGAAGGTAGTGATTGTCCACTCTCTAACTGGAAACGCTTTTGATATGTAAAAGTTGATAAGTTCATTTTTTCTTTTTTAGATTTAATTATTAAAAATAGTTCCGGAAAAAATTAATTGCTTTTTTTCAAGAGAAGTTAAAAGATTAACATCGCTTGTTAAACGGTTTACATGTGAAGGAATAGTGTTGAAAGGATATACGCCACCGCATTGTGCAATGCCAAATTCTGCCTGCACTGCTAAATAATCTTTGTGTGCATCATCTCCTATTAAATTTTTGCTGTCTAAAGCTTTTGTATTTTTTGAATTATTATTATTCATGATTTCTTTTTTTAATGATTTATAAAATTGTAATTGAAAGATGTAAAATTCTAAATAATAGAATACATCAAATTTTCCCTGGGGTTGCCAAGGGTTAATTTTCCAATAAATTTTGTGGAAAAATTAGCTTAGCACATACCGCAACAGCAG
>JBDSFC010000433.1:0-7430 GCA_039919745.1 Bacteroidia bacterium
ATTCTTGTTCATGATGGATTATCTGTAATTGATAAATTTACAACACTTCTTAATCCGGAATGCCATATTTCTTCTTATTACACAAGTATTACAAATATTACTAACGATATGGTGAGTGATGCGCCAAAATTTCATGAAGTAGCAAAAAAAATTATTGAAATGACGGAGAATTGTGTTTTTGTAGCGCACAATGTAGGTTTCGATTATAATTTTATAAAAGACGAATTCGCATCACTTGGTTATAAATATCAACGCGAAACATTATGTACTGTTCGCTTAAGTAGAAAATTAATTCCGGGAAGGATATCATACAGCCTTGGCCATTTGTGTGCTTCACTGAGTATAGAAATTTTTGGTAGACATCGCGCAGAGGGCGATGCGGTTGCAACCGCACAATTATTTGATCTTTTAATTCAATTAAAGAACAGCAATCCTTTATATAAGAACAAAGGCGTAGTAGAAATTATGACACGCCGCATCGATAATATTAAAAAATACATTTTAAATAAATTACCAGAAAGTTGTGGCGTATATTATTTTTTAAATAAAGAAGGACAGATCATTTACATTGGCAAAAGCGTAAATATGTATAGTCGCGCTCAGAGTCATTTTAACTCCGATGAACGAAAGGGTAAAAAAATGTTGAACGATCTTTATAATGTAGATTTTGTTGAAACTGGCAGTGAACTCATTGCTTTATTATTGGAAACTGAAGAAATAAAAAAGCATAAACCACTTTATAACAGAAAAAGTAAAGCAGATGTTTTTACACATAGTATTGATTGGTATAAAAATAAAGAAGGGATCATTAACTTTAAGATCATACCCTATGAGGAAGCAGAAAACTCGCTAATTGCCTTTACAAATTATTTGAGTACGCGTGAAAGGCTTGAAAATTGGATAGAGGAGAAGGTATTATGTTTACAATACTGTTCTTTAACCAATGAAGGAAGTTTATGTTTTAATCACCAGATAAAAAAGTGTAATGGAGTTTGTGCCGGTGAAGAAGAAATAGAAGAATATAATAAACGTGCCCAACAGATCGTGGCTCAATATAGTTTTCATCATCCTGATTTTGTAATAATAGAAAAAGGCCGACGGGCAGATGAAAATGTAGCAATTCTTATTGAGAAAGGCCATTATGTTGGTTACGGGTATTTTGATAGTTCAGATAACTTTACGTCGCAGGAAGAACTTGCAGGAATGGTTAAGCGTAGTATTTATTATCCCGATGCAGATGGCATTGTACAAGCCTGGTTACAAAAAAGCCGGCGAAAGGTAATTGATTTTAAACGGATCAAAAATTTTGAAGATGAATAAAAAACCCCACCTGCTACCAGGTGGGATTTTTTTATTTCTTAACGGAATAAACTTACATTCCCTTTTTTATCATAATCTGTTCCGTCTTTACCGGTGCCTTTTATAATGTAGAAATAAGTACCAACGGCTGTTTCTTTGCCGGATTGTGTTTTACCGTCCCAGGCAATGTTTCCGGTATTGCTTATAGTTTCAAAAACTTTATTACCCCAACGATCAAATATAGTTGCGTTGATCTCTGTTACATTTGCAACCTTTAAGAAGAAGATATCGTTGTTACCATCACCGTTCGGTGTAAAAACATTCGGTACTTCTAATTTAGATGGAATATCAACTGTAATAATTTTTGTAATAACATCTGTACAAGTACCTTTACTTACAAGCATAGTTACAGTATATGTGCCTGCATTATTGTATGTTGTAGAAGGAGAAATGCTCACCGAAGGTGTGATCAATGATGTTCCGTTTCCAAAACTCCAGGCAGAAGTAATACTCGCAGTTGGCGTTGAGTTAGATGAAGAAGCTGATAAGTTAGTAAAGTTAACAGTCAATGGTGCAAATCCGCTATAAGTACTTAGGTTAAAATCTCCATTCAAACTTCCATCAACAACCGTTACTTGTCCTTGAGTAACACAACCATTAGCAGGATTGGTTACAAGAATACTGTATTCTCCTGTTTTGTTTACGCATGTAACCGAAGATGTATAAGAACTAAAAGAAGTTGTTGGAACCGCAGGCCATAAAAACGTGCAGCCAACGATATTACCACTAAGAAGAGGGGATATCATTACACAATTAGAACCAGGTGTGCCGCAATCTAAAATAAATGGAGGAGGTGTATTTACAATTGGGTAGATACGATTGTCAAAAACAACTTTTGTAGTAAAGGTTTTACATCCATTATTACTATCAGTAACAAACATTGTATATGTTCCCGGTGAATAGGCAATATACGATGAGGTATTAGAATAAGAAATTTGCGGCGATGGCCCATTCCAATCTGAAACTATTGGGAGTGAATGAGGGAACAATAGAGATACCGGAGAAGGCGTGCTGCTATTTGTTAAACTAATAGAAGGCGTGTTGCAGGTTAATGCAACAGAAAATGTTGGTGTTATCAATGGAATTGGTGGCGCAATATTCTGATAAATACTCAATGTTTGTGTGCTTTTACATTTATTAATATTATCAGTTATCGATAATGTGTAAGTTCCAACAATAGTACCCGTAGCAGAAATATTTGTAGTTGTATGAACAGTTAATGTATCATTTGGCAGATTAAATATTGGTGGTCCCGGAACAGCCCAACTGTAAGACACGTTTGTATTTGTACTTGTACCTTGTAAAATTGTTTGTGGTATTGAACAGGTTAACGTTTGTTGGTTTGCCGTAGCTGTAATTTGCGGTGCAAATGTATTTGATACAATTGTAATGGGAACTTGTGTTTCACAATTATTTGTATTGTCATGCACAATTACAGTGTACTGTCCTGGTGTATTTACAGTATAACTAGGAAACCCACCAAGGCCATATGTAGAAAGTGTATAGGATGGAGGTAAAAGAGTATAAGATACAGGCCCACCAGATACTGGAAAAGTAGTTGGGTTATTTATGGTTATTAAAGCCACACTCGTTGTGCTACAACCAATTGTAAATTGTTGAGGGCTTGTTACTGTAAATAATGGAAATCCAGATGAGGAAGTAACAGTTACTGTTTTACATGTACTACAGCCATTAATATTATTTGTTACACAATAGGTATAAGTTCCCGGGCCGCTATTAAAAATAGATACAGTACCATTACTACAAACCGGCACACCTGAAAAAGGTGATGTCCAGCATTGTGTAATGTTTGTCATAGTACTTGTAGTAACACCGGTAAAAGTTGCAGGCGTACCTACAGGACAAGTAATATTCTGCAACAGTGGTGTAACTGTTGAACTTGGAATAGTTGTGTTAATACCAATTGCAAAGATCGAAGTTGCACTGCATCCTGTTAAAGGATCTAATGCTGTAACTGTATACTGTGCCGGATTGCAAATATTTACATTTGTTCCTGAAGCCGTTCCGCTTAAACTTATCCATGTATAGGTTAAAGTTCCTGAAGTGTAATTACTACTGGCAATATAATTAATACATGGATGTGCACAGGTAATACTATTTGACCCGGTTACATTTGTAATACTAAGTGTTGGAGCAGGAGGTGCACCATTAATATTTACTGTTGCACTTGCGGCACATCCTATTGCATCGGTTGCTGTTACAGTTACAGGGCCGGTGCTAATTGGATAAGTTGCCTGCGTTGTAGATGAATTTAAAGATGTGGGATTTGGTGTCCATACTATTGTTGATGGAACAGCTGCTGAACCTGCAGTTGTGCAGGATGCAATTGCAGTTGTGCCACCGCAAGGCGCTTGTTGCACTGAAGCAAAAATTTGAGGCGAAGGTGTTATAGTAACTGTAATAATACGAATGATTGGTGCGCATGAACCGGGAGGATTCATAGTTAATGTATGCGTTCCTGAAAAAGTAGTACTATATGTTTGGTTGCTCATTAATGGTGTTGTGTATGGAGGGCCAACACCAGGGCCAGCCCATGAGTATGGTCCAAGACCTGCGGGTGCTATAATAGTTGCACCAGTTGCACCACAAGTTGGTAAAGTAATAGATGGTGTTCCTGCCGGAAAAGGATTATTGTTTCCAATAATTGTCATAGGTGCGCATTTTGCATCAAAATAAACGTAAGCACCGTGTCCACCAAAAGCACAATCAATTACTGTAACATCAATTTGCACCTGGTTATTTAAATAAGTTGAAAGATCAATTGCAGACGCGGTCCAGTTAGAATAAACCCATGAACCACCACCAACGGCAGGATTAAAAACAGGTCCTCCTGCAGGAACAGTAAATGAACAACCGGGGCCGGGAACTGCAACTGAAATATTTGGACATGCTAAAACTGTTGATGTATTTGTTATCGTATTTGTAACGGTTACTTTAATACTAAAACCGGGTTGATCACAACAAGCGTGTGTACCATCCTGTATAACCGGTAAATAAGCATATTGAAATAAAGCATTGTTTGGGTTTACGATAAACGCTTTAGAAAGCTGAATTGCTTTAGCACCTGCAGTTGCGTCGTTTAATTTAATAAAACTATTTCCCGCAGGTGTTGTATTTAATTGCGCATCAAAATAAGAACTTACTTGTCCGGGAATTTTCGCATCAATAATTGGCGCATTAAAAACGGTATAATTATTATTTGCAGATAATGTTGGCGGAGCACATCCGCCATTATATGAACCTGATTGTAATGTCCAGCCCTGAATGGCCCCCGGGGCATTAATTTGTGAAACTGCTAATTCAAAATCTTCGTTATTACAAGCGCCACCGGCAACAAGTGCAGATGATTTTGATAGATCCGGATTTTGAAACAAGGTTAGGTTTTTTACGTTTTTTGTTTGTAGATGATATTTTTGTTTAATATAAATTCTTTTTTGATTATAAAGAAATACTTTAAACTCTTTTCCATAGCAGCCGTTTGCAAGAGCGGCCTGGGATACAGAGGGTTCGTCAAAACCTGCAATCGAGTCGCTGGTAAAGATGTAAGATGTTTTAAGATCCACTTGGGCTTGTGTTTTATTTACATTTAATGCAATAAACGTCCAGAGGATCACGAAGATTTTTCGTGTCGCTTTCATATATTTTATTTTAAGTTTGAGATTATTTGTTGCTATAAACAGGTTTACAACAACCGTGCCAAAAATAAAAAATATGTTAAAATGCGCGCCAATCAATGGATGCAGAAGATGTAATTAAAATGCCTGTAACAAACGGTTAACTTTTAAATTTTTTTGATCAATTTTACGACGAGTAAAAAAAAATATTTTGAACGAAACACTTATTATCGAACAAACTCAAAAATGGATAAGGTCGGTTGTGATCGATCTTAACTTTTGTCCGTTTGCAGCAAAAGCTTTATTGAAAAAAAGTATACATTATAATGTATTGATCAATGCTGATCTGAAAAATTGTCTGGAAGCATTGATAAAAGAAATGCAGTACCTGGATGAAAGTGAAGATATTGAAACTACTTTTATTATTTTACCCAGTAGTTTTTCTGATTTTGAATCTTATTTGGATCTTGTCGATAATGGACAGGAATTGTTAGAACAGGAAGGGTATGAAGGAATATATCAATTAGCAAGTTTCCATCCTGATTATTGTTTTGAAGGTGCTGAAAAAGAAGATCCGGCAAATTATACTAATCGTTCGGTATACCCAATGTTACATTTATTAAGAGAAGAAAGTATTACCAAAGCACTTGCTTTATATAAAAACCCTGAATTAATTCCAGAACATAATATTGCGTTAGCAAGACAAAAAGGATTGCACTATATGCAAATGCTTCGCTCTGCTTGTTTAAATGTTTAGACATTTAACCACAAAGTTCACTAAGAAAGCACCAAGTGCACAAAGCATTTTGTGTTCTTTGTGAAATAACTTTGTGTCTTTGTGGTTTAGTTTTATAATTATTTCTTGTCACGTAATTGTTTGTCGAATACAAACGTGCCGAAAGGAAGTAACGAAGAAATAAATGCGATAAGAACTTTTTTAAATGACCAGTTATATTGTTTCCAAACTATTATTAATAAAATAATATAAAGAATAAATAAGATACCGTGTGCCCAGCCGGTATATTTTACGGCGAATTCAAAACCGAATTTATATTTTAATGGCATGGCAATGCATAACAATATCAAATAAGAAATTCCTTCTAAGATGGCAATTGCCCTGAACCTGCCCAAATTGGTATTTAACAAATGTAAAATGTTTTTTTATTGTTTAAATGTAACAAAATTATTCTGTAATTATTTTTTTGAAAGGCCATTTAAAAGTAAATGTAAACGCGCTGCCTTTTTTTCTATCGATCGTTAACACAGCATCGATCTGGTCTGCTAATAAATGTATTAATTGAATGCCAAAGCTTTCTTTTTCGTTCTTATCAAAGTTTTTTGGTAAGCCCTGGCCGTTATCGCCAATGGTTAAAGAGTTTTTATGGAGGCTAATAAATATCTTTCCTTTATTTTTTGAAAATGCATATTTAAAGGAATTGCTCATTACTTCATTCATAATTAAACCAATTGGGATCATTATATCGATCTCAAATGAAAAATCTTTCGGAATACTAAGCTCAAATTTTACAAATGGTTTATTATAGGTATTCTTAAGCCGGTCAAATATAGAAGTAGAATATTCTTCTAATTTAATGTTGCTAAAATTTGAACTTGCATAAAGCATTTCGTGAATTAAGGCCATAGAAATGATCCGGTTCTGGCTTTCAGAAACTAATTCAGAAAAATGCAAATTGTTTTCTTTTTCTGCATGTAACCTTAACAAGCTTGTAATTATCTGCAGGTTATTTTTTACCCGATGATGTACTTCTTTTAAAAGTGTTTCTTTTTCTTTAACAGCATTGTTTAATTTTTCTTCTACCTTTTTTCTTTCAAAAAATAATGGAACATCATACTTTCTTACTCTTTTATATTTGATAGATTCTTTTTGCAGGTAAATATTTATTTTGTCTGGCGGCGCCATTATAAACGTGCAATTTTTATCACCTTTTGCACGGCATGTAATTTCTACAGCGGTTAAATTAATACCAAAACTTTCTTCGCACCAGCCGGATGAATAGCCAGCATTCATAGTACAAACAGGAAAGTCGGCTTTCTCTTTTGATCTTATCCACGAATCAGCTTCAAAAGAAAATGGATGATGATACTTCATGTAAAAATTTTCATCCGGACTTGGCCGACTCTCTTTTAAAATATCAACAAATGCCAAGCCAGTGTAAGCGAAGTGAACCGGCCCTGCTGCCATTTTTGATATGGGATCTTTTAAGTTCATCTTCGTATGAAAGTTCCTGGCATCTTCCATTCCTATCAAATGAGCCATGTCAAATAATAAGTTCCTGCCAATTTTTATTGCTTCGGGTAAAGGCCTGTCGGCATATAATTTTATAATATTCTTAAAAAAATCGTTTGCTAAAGATTCAGCGCGCATCAAAACATAACGTTGCCCGTTTACTTCAATTTTTGATAAACTTGGATTTG
>JBDSFC010000435.1:0-2595 GCA_039919745.1 Bacteroidia bacterium
AATACCAAAAGGTCGTGTTACCAGTTACGGCGCTATTGCTGCTTATCTTGGCGCCAAATCATCATCGCGGGTTGTGGGTTATGCTATGAATGGTGCACATCGTGTAAAACCAAAAGTACCGGCTCACCGTGTAGTAAACCGAAACGGATTATTAACCGGTAAGCATCACTTTGAAACACCTTATCAAATGCAGGAATTATTAGAGAAGGAAAAAATTAAAGTGAAGGATGATAAAGTTGTTGATTTTAAAAAATTATATTGGGATCCGTTTGTGGAATTGAAATTATAATTGACAAAAGATGCAAGACTAAAATGTAATGACAAAGTCGTGGAGTATCTCACTGTTTATTTTGGCAAGTATTTGTTCCTGTTCGGACAATGAACCAAATAAACTTCGGCCTGAAAAAACAGCCGATATATATTCAGAAAAACACTCTGGGATTTCTATTGAAAATGGGCCAAGGCAAGGTTTTAAAGATTTTGATTCATTAGGGGCGGAGTATTTTTATTTGTATAAAACAACAACAATCAGTAACAATAATACATTTCCGATCGACTTAAAAATCTCTTTTTCAAAAGAGTATGAAGATTTACGTTCAAACAGTGGGCTTAAATCAAAGGTATTATTATTACCAAGAGAATTGACTTCGGAAAAAGATCTAAATGATCTAAGTATGGAAGAATTAAAAAAGTTTTTAGACACAAGCATTGATGCTCCAGTTATTTTAAATAAAGCCTTAAGTCCAAAAGGAAAATATACTATACTTTTTGGAATACTAACAGACACAAAATACAAAGTACCTTTTTATTTTGGATTGAAATTTAAGACGAACACTTTTCAGGATAGTATTACTCAGAATGAAACTAAAAACGGAAAATCGTTAATCTTACCAATTGTATTATACCTCGATAATCCTTATGTTATTCCTTGTGGACAAATCTCGTTGCGCGAATAAATAAATCGAAAAGTAATTTTGTGATTAGGACTGCCGACTAAAAACTAACGACTGCCGACTGATAAATAAACCGCTCCTCCAACACTATCACTCTTCGCACCTGTAACAGAACTCAAGGTATTTATTTTTTCATTCAGGCGTAAATAGCCTAAAAAGGCAAAGATCAGTGCTTCTTTAAAATTTATTGTTTGCGCATCGGGAATAATAATTTCGCAATTTGTTTTTGATCGTATCAAGGAAATTAAATGTTTATTAAAAGCGCCACCACCGGTAACAAACACATTTTTAATTTTATTTTTATTCAGATCGTTCGCTATCATTTGCGCAACATGTTCTGTTGAAGTCGCTAAAAGATCTTTAATATCCAGGTTGCTTTTTATTATATGTTTTAGAATGTTCTTTTTGAACCACTCCCTTCCAAGAGATTTTGCGCCTGTTTGCGAATAAAAAGCCAATGAATTTAATTCTTTTAAAAGTATTGGATTTATTTTTCCTGCTTTGGCCAACTTGCCATCTTTATCAAAAGCTTGTCCTGTTTTTTCTGCCAAATAATTTAAAAGCATATTGGCTTCGCAAATATCATAAGCAAATCGTTTTTTATTTTTGTCGAAAGAAATGTTGGCAATCCCACCAATATTTAAGCAGGCATCATACTTTTCAAACAATAATTTATCACCAATTGGCACTAAAGGTGCGCCTTGTCCGCCATTGGCAACATCCAGGCTTCTAAAATCACAAACAGTTGTGATCTTTGTATTGGCGGCAATAGTAGCCCCGCAACCAATTTGGGTACTAAAGCCAAGTTTTGGTTGGTGAAAAATGGTATGTCCGTGAGAGGCAATGGCAGAAGGCTTTTTAGAGGTGCTTTTTAAAAATTTATTTATCTCTTCGCCTATCAATTTCCCATAAGTAGCGTTAACTGCAACAAACTGTTGCGCAGTCATATTGGGTACTACTTTTAAGATCTCATTCCACACTTTTGAATAAGGAATTGTTTGGGCTTTAACGATCTTATAAGCAAAAACACCCTTTACCTCGGCAAATTCGCAGAGTGCCAGATCGAGCCCATCAAGCGATGTGCCGCTCATTAGCCCTAAAATGGTGGTTTTATGTGAATTTCCTTTGGTCAAAATTTGTTGCTTTGGTAGGTGAAATCATATATATTTGCAAGGTTATGCCGAAGGTAATTAGATTTTTTAAATTTCAGATCTAATTACTAGGGCATAAAACGAAACTAATCAAGTTTTTATAAAACTTGCCAAGTTTCATTAAACATAAAATAGTATAAACCTTAAAACATAAATATAATGCATTTCGATTTATCTGAAGAACATTTAATGATCCAAAAAGCGGCGAGAGAATTTGCGCAAACAGAATTAAAGCCGGGAGTAATTGAACGTGATGAGCATCAAAAATTTCCAACAGAGCAGATCAAAAAAATGGGTGAGCTTGGATTTTTAGGCATGATGGTTGATCCTAAATACGGCGGTGGCGGTATGGATGCTATCTCTTATGTTTTAGCAATGGAAGAAATTTCTAAAATAGATGCTTCCTGCAGCGTTGTAATGAGTGTAAACAACTCTTTAGTATGTTGGGGCTTAGAAACATTTGGAAATGAAGAACAAAAACAAAAATATTT
>JBDSFC010000449.1:0-5326 GCA_039919745.1 Bacteroidia bacterium
ACCGCCAGAAGAAGATAGAACAATTCCCTCAATATTATCAGGATACTTTGTTGCGTAATAAGAAGCCAGCATGCCTCCAAATGAATGGCCAAGAATAAACCATTTATTTATTTTTAATGTTTTGCGCAAACATTCAATATCCTCTATCATGAGGTCCATAGTAACGGTTGTAGAATCTGTTTTTTCTAATGTTGATCTTCCTGTGCCACGTTGATCGTAAATGATTGTTTTATTTTTTTTAGAAAGTTTTTGTGCAAGGCTTGTAAAACCATTGCTGTTCATGCCTGGACCGCCATTGATAATTAAAACGGGTTTGCCTTCGCCAAATGTTTTATAATAGGTGGCAACATTGTTGCATTTTGCAAAGCCTTCTTTTTGCGCTTGTGATGAAACAAAAAATGATAAAAATAAAACGGACAGAATGGATCGCATAAAATATTTTTAATGAAGTTATAGAGAATGCATGATACAATGTTAACCCTAAAGGGGGGATTTAAATTTATCTGTCCTCAAAAATTAAGTAAAAATTCTGATCTTTTTGGGCGCCTTAAATTCCGCAAAGCATAAAACCCAAAATTGGCATGCACTTGTCAGTGCAGGAAGAATAAAATTCACCTTCTGTTTTATTACCCGAAGGAGATGGTTTACCCCAATAAAATTCAGCTATACTTATTGGCTTTAGATCATTTAATGCTGCGAAATTTAAAAGCTTGGGTGCGCAGCAATCGCCGGTCCCGTTTGGTATTCCTTTATTTGCAAAAAGATCAGATAGTTGTTTTGTTTCTTTTTTGAAATTAGTCAATGCATAAAGGCTCTGTAAACGACTTAATGTTTTTTGCGAGATCAGTTTGCGTTCATTTGTTTTTATTTGCCACTCTTCTGAATTTTTTTCTAACGTTGGGATAAGATCAGTTAAAGGATGAATTTCGGTATCGCCTTCTTTTACAATTTTCATGAAAGCTGTTTCATTTGCCAGGTGCGGCACCCAGCCTTCTATATTCCAAACTCCATTGTATGTTGAAGAAAAAGCGCGTAAAATAATTTCTTTACCGGATCTGTCTTCACAAATTAAAACACCAAACATTTTACCACCAATATCAGAATACAAATGTGAGATCGATAGTAAAGGATTTCTTTCGTCTTCAAGATAATCGATGCAATTGTGTCCTTTAAATTTTTGCATTAACAAATTACAAATTTCGATCGCTTTTTCAGAAGGGAGCGAATGTTCTTTTTCACAACTGTTACAATAACCCGAATAGATAAGAGGAGTATTACTCATTACCCACAGTTGAAAGATCCATTAAGTGTCCGCATTAAAATGGCCAAGCGGGCAAGCCCGATAACCATGTAAACCGCAAGGGCGGCAGTTTAAATTATCTACACCCAAAGTTTTAGAATTATCTGATAATGGTCCAAAACCAAATGCCGGAATTGTAGAGGTGAAAAAAGCAGTTACTGGAGCATTTACTGAAGACGCTAAATGCAATGGAGCGCTATCGTTCACATAGTTCATTTTTGCATTTTGCATTAAAGCACAGGATTGTAACAGGCTTAATTGCCCGGCTAATACTTTAATGTCTTTATGTTTTGATGACCCTTTTATTTCGTTACAAAGTGCTACATCTCCCGGAGCGCCTAAAAAATAGATAGTAGTGTTGCTGTTTATTTTATCACACAATTCAACCCATTTTTTTTTTGGTAATTGTTTTGTGAACCAAACAGAGGCCGGTGCCATGCACACATAGCTTTCGGTTTTAAATGGTTTTATAATTTCAACATCTGAATTTGATGGATATAATTTTGGTTTAAAAATTTTAGTGTCGGTAAAATCTTCTATTAATTGATTGTAACGTTCTGTTTCGTGAGAGCCGTTTCCAATTTTATGTTTTATATTAAAATTAAAAGCAAATGAAAAAGGATTCTCTTTGTAACCTGCTGTGTGCTTAGCTCCTGAAAAGGCGGTTAAAAAACCTGAGCTGGCGTAACGGTGACAATTTATAACACAATCATATTTGTTTTTTCTTATTTGAGATAAAATGCCAAATAGATTTTTGAATTTATTTTCTTTTTTATTCCAAATTACAAGATCTTTTATAAAAGGATGATTTTCATAAATGCTTTCATTTCCTTTTCTTACTAAAATGCTAATGTTTGCGTTTGGAAAATAAATATGAAGTTTTTCTAAAAGGCTTGATGCTAAAATAGCATCGCCAATAAAAGCGGTTTGTATAACCAATATGTTTTTAAATTCTGCCAATTAACCGTGTATCGTTTCCTGTTTACTGTAACTTTTTAAAATAGCGGCTTCATGTTCCAGCCATTGTTGCCAGCGGGCATTTACATCTTCGGTTGCATTACCAAATTTTTTTGCAAAGTTTAAGAACATGGTATAATGTCCTGCTTCGCTGATCATTAATTCGCGATAAAATTCGCGCAGATCAGGATCATTAATATTTTCAGATAAGATCTTAAAACGTTCGCAACTTCTTGCTTCTACCATTGCAGAAAATAAAAGACGATCAATTAAAGCGATCTCTTTTACGTGGCCTTTGCGCATAAATTTATATAACTCTAAAACATATTCATCTTTGCGTTCGTAACCCAATTTGTATCTGCGTTCTTTTATTTTTTGATGAACCATTTCAAAATGGGTTAACTCTTCTTTTGCAAGATTTACCATTTCATCTACCAAATCTGGATGATAGGCATAACTGATCATTATTGAAATAGCATTTGTTGCAGCTTTTTGTTCACAATAAGCATGATCAGTGAGGATCTCCTCAATGTTCTTTTCAACTATATTTGCCCAACGCGGGTCTGTTTCGAGTTTTAAGCCTAACATGTTATTAAAATTTGAAGCTACCAAGGTAACAATAAAAAATTTTATTTAATATTACAACGTGATTCAGTACGGAAAATTATATCTTTTACCTGTTCCTATTAATGAGGAAGTGGAAAATAATTTTATTCCTGAATACAATTTAACCATTGTAAAAGGTCTTATTAATTTTATTGCAGAAGATGCTAAAACGGCACGCAGGTTCTTAAAATGGTTTGGATACCCAAAAATTGAGAATGCAGACATAATGCTTTTAAACGAGCATACAAAAAATAACAATATTTCAGAATTACTTCAACCCTTAATTGAAGGCAAAGATGTAGGATTAATGAGTGATGCAGGCTGTCCTGGTATTGCAGATCCCGGGGCAGAAGTGGTAAAACTCGCACATCAAAAGAATATACAGGTTATTCCATTAACAGGGCCCAGCTCTATTGTGTTAAGTATTATGGCTAGTGGCTTTAACGGGCAAAACTTTGCTTTTGTAGGGTATTTGCCAATAGATAAAACACAACGCTTAAAACGTATCAAAGAGCTTGAAACGCTTGCTGTAAAACAGAAACAAGCCCAATTCTTTATAGAAACACCATATCGCAACGATCAGTTATTGGAAGCCTTATTAAACAGTTTATCTCCCGAAACACTTGTATTTATTGGAAAAGACCTTACCGGCCCGCAACAATTTATGCAGTCTAAAACTGTTTTTGAATGGAAAACATCTGCTAAACCCGAAATAAATAAGGTGCCGGTTGTTTTTGGGATCTATAAATAAGCCGCAGATTTCACAGATCACACAGATTAAATTTTAATAATAATAATATCCTTCAGTGAAATCGACGAAATCTGCGGCAAAAATAATATAATCTATTTCCGCTATTAAAACCCACCTGTTAAAAACACCTGTTTCTTTACCGTTATACCATTTGCTTAAACGCTTTCTTTGTATAAATGAATATTCCTGCCTTTATACAATCAAAACACAACCTTATTTTTAAATTATTGATCGTGTTTATTTGTTCTGCAGCAATAACCATTTTGTTACCGAATAAACAGGTTAAAGGACATCGCGTTGGTTCGTTCGATGCTATATGGTCATATGCAGACCTTATTGCCGAGCAGGATTTTTTCTTGAAAAAAACGCAGGATGAGATAAATAAAGAAAAAAAAATAATTGAAACTGAAGCACCACTTTTTTTTGAGAATAGAGAAGGAGAGAAGGAACAAAAAGAAAAGACGCTCGAGCTGTTAAAGCAAAGCGATCATAAAGCTTATATTATTTTAAAACCAATTTATGATAGTATTTACCAGAGGGGTGTTATTGAAAGTATTGATACTTCGTTTTACAAAAGATCAATATTTATTGCGAATGGTAGTTTTGCCGAAGCAGCCATTTATTTCGATTTTTTTACAATAAAAACCGCCGCTGCATTTATTGAAAGCGAAATACAAAAAAGGAATGCAAACGATTTTCAAAATGGTAAATACTTAAATTATTTACGCATTAATTATTTTTTAAATAAAGAAAAAACCAATCTTTATGTGAATTCAAAACTCGAACAGGTTTCTATTTTCAGAACTGTTGTATTAACCGGTCAGGTAATTGTGAGGCATGGGGAGGCTCTGACAAATAATAAACGTTTTTTGATCAATCATTATTTTTATTTACAAAACAATAACAACTCTCACACAACCATTAAATTACTTTTTAGCTGGTTATTAATGTTTTTAGTTTTAATGGTGTTGCTTGGTTATTTATTGTTTTTTAGAAAACCAATTTTCGGTCAAAACAAACAGATCGTTTTTTTATACCTGATAGTGATCGTATCTGTTATTTCTACTTTTGTTTTTTCAAGATACGGCTTATTGGTAATGGCTTTACCTTTTGCCCTTGTGCCAATAATGGTAAGGGTTTTCTTTGATAGCAGAACAGCCCTTTTCACACATTTAATAGTTGTTTTGATCTGTAGTTTTTTTATGGCAGACAAGCTGGAATTTATTTTACTACAGTTATTATCCGGTATTGGCACACTTTTTACAGTTGCTGAAATGCGTAAACGCCAGCAAATTGTAAACGCTGCTGCATTGGTGTTTTTGTTTTATGTTTTAATTTATGTGAGTTACCAAATTGGATTTGGTACACCGCAACTGGTTAAAAAAATAAGCGTTTATGTTCCCTTTGCTATTAGTTCGGTTTTGGTGTTACTGGCTTATCCGATTATTTTATTAACTGAAAAAATATTTGGTTTTATTTCGGATTTTAAATTGCTTGAACTTTGTGATCTTAATCAACCTTTATTACGTCAGCTTTCACAGGAAGTGCCGGGAACCTTTCAGCACAGCTTACAGGTTGCTAATTTAGCCGAGGAAGCTATTTATTACATTGGTGGAAATACGCTTTTAGTGAGAACCGGTGCTATGTACCATGATATTGGTAAACTGCAAAATCCTAATTTTTATACTGAGAACCAGGCTAAAGGTTATAGT
>JBDSFC010000459.1:0-5112 GCA_039919745.1 Bacteroidia bacterium
GTTAAAACAACATAATCATCATTTGGCAATTTAAATCCTTTAACAATGTTAGCCCATTGAACTTCCTTACCGGTTTTTTCATTCACACGCATAAAACGAATGTTTGAATGATCCTTTTTATCAAGCATATCAAGATCTAAGGTGCTTGATTCTGTTGCGCTATAAAGCTTTACCGGAATATTTACCAGTCCAAAGCCGATAGCACCTGTCCATATTGGTCGCATAGTTTATTTTTTTTGAGTGATTGATTCTTTTTCAAATATTTTCATCAAAACTTTTTCTTCTTGTGTAAGTTCAGATTTGTCGTTTGTTTCTATTTTATCCAATTCTTTAAAATAATTTTCTAATCTCTTATCTTCATATAAAGAAATAATTACAGGATGCACATAATATTTTTTACAGACATTACGTGTATTGCCTAATTGTTTTGAAACTATATCAAGCGCTTCCATTATACGTTTTTTAGTTTCAGTTTGTGTATCACAACAACCCAGCGATTTAAATGCCAAAAAAGCATGAATCGTGCCTGACCATGTTCTGAAATCTTTTGCGGAAAAATCTTTGCCGCTTATTTTTTTAATGTATTCATTCACCATACCTGAATCAATGCAGTGATTATTCTTTTGTTCATCGATATATTGAAACAATTCTTTGCCCGGAATATCCCTGCATTTTTTTACCAATGTAGCTAACCGTTTGTTATTAATACTAATGGAATGATGAATCCCTTTTTTTCCTTTAAAAGTAAAATTGACATTATTGCCTGAAAATTTTACATGTTTGTCTTTCATTGTGGTTAGGCCATAAGAGCCATACAACTTTTCATATAAACCATTGCCAACGCGAATATTTGTGCGTTCCATCAAACTTACAACAAGGGCAAGTATTTTTTGGAGGGGTAATCCCGATAAAGAAAGATCTTTTTCTAATTGCAAACGCATTTGTGGTAATGCCGCTCCAAATTCATACAACCTATAAAATTTGGTATGATTACGAAGTGAATTCCAAAGCGGATGATAACGGTATTGTTTTCTTTTTTTAAGATCAACGCCAGTTGCCTGTAAATGACCATTTTCTAATAAACAGATCCAAACATTTTCCCAGGCAGGAGGAATTACCAATTTTTTAATGCGCTCTAATTCTTTTTTGCCCTTTACCTTTTTATCTTTTAAAACGTATGAAAAATTTTTACCTCTTTTAATGCGTCGTATTCCCGGTTCAGCATCTTTTACATAAGTAAGATTAACAGCCTCTGCGCTTTTTACTGAATCTTTAAGAATGGAGGTCAATTTTTTTGGTGTCAGTTTAATTATTTCATCTGCTACTACTAACATTTGTTTTAATTTTGTTTATTATTTTTATCGTTTATCTTTCAAAACTGAACATTTCAGGAATACTGTTTTTTTCTCCTTTAATATGCCTTGTGATCATATCTGCAGCCAAGGCACTAAAAGTTATGCCATTGCCTCCAAAGCCTAAAGCAAAATAACTATTTGGCTTTTTATTATAAATACCTATGTAAGGCAATCCATCTTTTGTTGAGCCAAAAGTACCAGCCCAATAAAATTGTATTTTAAAATCAATTGCCGGAAATAATTTTTTAAAATCGTGTTTTAATTTTTCCGCCTTCTTTTCAAGCAAATGTTCTCTCTTTTCCGGGTTATAATAATTTTCGTCTCTACCACCAACTATTATTCTTCCGTTATCTTCTCTTAAATATAAATACGGCTTATCGGTATTCCACAAAATTGTGTTCTTAAAAAAATCCGGCAAATTTTCTATTCTCTCACTAATACAAGCATATGTAGAGCTTAGTTTTACAATAGGTTTGTCTATTTGCTTAACAGCTTCATAGCCTGTGGCATAAATTATTTTTTTTGTTTTTATAACAAATCCTTTGTCCGTTGTAAGTTCAACTTTCGATTTATTATTACGAATATTTTTCACCAATGTATTCTCAAATACTGACAATCCTTTTTGGCGGTTATATTTATGCAGAAAATGTGTAAACAAATAAGCATCTGTTTTAGCGGCCTGACTTGACTGAATAGCTTCTTTAGAGTGGAAGCCAAAATTTTTGAATATTTCTTCTTCTGATAAATAGCTTACATCAAAGCCTGCGTCTTTCCTGCTTTCAAATTCTTCTTTCAAAAAATTATTCTTTCTGTTAGAGTGTGAAAAATAAACGCTATCACAATACTTAAACCCGTCAAAGCCAATTTCCTTAGCTATTTCGCTGATCATATCTATTGATCGTCCGCATAACTTATATGCTTCTACCGCATTTTCTTTTCCAATTTGTTTGGTCAATTCATGTAAAGACACATCAATTTCATATTGCAATAAACTTGTACTTGCACTTGTACTTCCAAAACCTATGCTTCTTTTATCTATGATGGTACATTGAATTCCATTCTTTATTAATTGATGTGCCATTAATGCTCCACTTATTCCGCCTCCAAGTATTACAATATCCGTTTCGTGATTGGCCCGCAGTGTTTCAAAATTTTGGTATAAACCATTTTTGACAAAAAAATATGGATAGCCGGATTTTAGATCCACGATTATTATTCTTCCTCCGCGGCTTCAAACTCTTTACTGTTGGATATTAAAAAGATCTCATCATTAAAAACATCTTCCTTAACAGCTGAATATGTTTCGTCTGCTTCTTTTTCTTCATTTAAACTTTCTTCAAGAAACGCAGCTATTTTTACTTGTTCAATTGCCGTAAAAAATTTTATTAATTTCTTATATCCGTTTATCTCGTAATGTTCTATTTTTTGAGCTGATCCGATCAAACTAAGTTCCCGCAGCAATGTTTTTTTTGGGGTATTAATAATTCCCGATATCGCATCTTTAATTATGTTTTCTAATACGGGGCATTTTTTTGCTCTTATTTTTTCATTTAATAATTCAAAAACCAGTTCTAACCTGTTTATGTGCTGAACGGTTGCCTGTAAATGACCTTTGAAGCAGGCTTTAAGGTACCTGGTAGTGGCCGCTTTTTCAGATCTTGAAAGAAATTTAAGCGCTTGTTTTTCTGCCCAATAAAGTGTTTTAAGCTCATTAAGTATAGCATCTTTTTGCTGGAATTTTTCTTTTAGATGGTTTTTTTTGGGTAGAAAAATATTGGTTGTCATAGTGCAAATAATTAAGGTTCCATAGGTTTTCTGCTAATTATATGCCATTTTAATTTCCATTAAATATTTATTATTTCATTTTTTATTGGAGAAAAATCTACTTGAAAAGAATAGTTTGCGAAAATGTGGGGAACAAATACCACAGTTGAAAAATTCTACTGGCATGATTACTGCAAGACTATTGTATTAAATTATTTCAGAAGATCATTAAAAACCATTTATGCCCCTAATTGACATTAAGATATCAAATAAAAATTATTTCTATTTGATTGCGGGGTTTTCGATCATAATTATTTTAGCATCAATTTTACTTGCTTTATATACTATCACAGATAATTACCGGTCACTTTCCTATTTAGATAAGGCTTATGGTATTAATGCCAGAATCGATAAAGTTTACTCAATAATGAAAGATGCTGAGAACCAGCAAAAAGGTTATTTAATAACCAATCGCTTGGATTTTTTGAAAACCAATGATTATACCGAAAAAGACATTAACCAGGAGTACGCCATCTTATATAGTATTTTAAAAGAAGAAAAAGAACAACATGAAAATCTTATTACATTAAGAATAGAGATCGACATGAAAATGAAGATCTTAGACGCCGGAAAAAAATATTTTGAATCCGGAAATATTAAAAGTGATTCGTTACGAAAAATTGTAGCTCGTGGTGATTTTATAATGACCAAAACCCACGAAACCGTAAATAAAATGAAAAAGATCGAGTATAAACGATTTTCTCTTTTACGCGAAAAAACATTTACAAAATCCGAACTCTCAATTTTTATTATTGCTCTTACATCTGGAATTTCTATATTATTATTAATTAGTATCCTGATCGCCCTAAAACGCGAACATGCCTCCAGAGCACTAGTTGAAGAAAAACTAATTGCCTCTGAAAGTCAATTACAGCAACAGGTACACATGCTTAATTTATCCAATAAAGAACTCGAGCAATTTGCTTATGTTGCCTCACACGATCTGGAAGAACCTCTTCGAAAGATCAGTTCATTTAGCGAAAAGATCAATTTAAAGCTAAGCGACTATCCAGATGAAGATGTAACAGATTCTCTTAAAAGGATGAATAATTCAGTATCGCGGATGCGCGTACTCATAAATGACCTGCTAAATTATTCGCGAATAACCCGCTTATTGGATATTAATGAACACGTAAATTTGGATACCATTTTTAAATTAATTATTGAAGATCTTGGGGTTGCATTATCTGCCAAAGGCGTTGTAATTAATATTCAGCCCATGGAAGAAATAATTGGTAACAATACCCAATTAAGGCAATTATTTCAAAACCTGATCAGCAACGCCTTAAAATTCAGCGACAAAAGTGTTCCAAAAATTGATATTACTTCAAAATATTACAGTGATGAAGAGTTAAAACAAACTGATTGGATCAAAGATTTTAGCACAAAACACAAAAAATATTATTGTATTTTTGTTAAGGATAATGGGATTGGTTTTGAGCTACAGTATTTAAGGCAAATATTTATTATCTTTCAACGTTTACATGGCCGGTCAGAATATGAAGGAACAGGAATTGGATTAGCCATTTGTAAACGTATTGTTGAGAATCACGAAGGGTTTATAACGGCGGAGAGTGAAGTTGGTAAAGGAACTACATTTATTGTGGGTTTACCCTCAAACAAATAAATTATGAGTATTGAAAAACCGGAACATGATTTTTGCATATTGATCGCTGATGACGATATGGATGATCAGTATATGATGAAACAGGCCTTTTCAAGCATTAACCTTAATGAAAATGTGCAAACCGTTAATGATGGTGTTGAACTATTAGATTATCTTCATAAAAGAGGAAAATACAAAGGCATCGATACACCTAGTCCTAAAGTGATTTTATTGGATCTTAATATGCCGAAAAAGGATGGCAGAGAATGCCTGAAAGAAATTAAAACAAACCCTAAATTCAACAGGATCCCGGTTGTAATTTATAGT
>JBDSFC010000464.1:0-4232 GCA_039919745.1 Bacteroidia bacterium
GCCTGTTTCAATAGATTGTGCTACCTGTTTATCAGATACATCCACACAAATTGCTTTTATGCCGGAAGCCTTAAGTATTTTTGCAGTTAATTGTCCTAATAATCCCATGCCGATGATCAGGCAATTCTCTCCCATTTTTAATTCTGCCTGTCTTATCCCCTGAATAGCTATTGCTGCTATGGTTGTAAAAGCGGCGTGTTTAAGATCAACATTGTCGGGAATTTTTACACATAAATTTACAGGTACAGAAACAACATCTGCATGAGATGCCGAAGCACCACCACAAGCTACTTTATCACCAACTTTAAAATTTGTTACTTCAGATCCAACGGCAATAACTTCTCCGGCGCAGCTATAGCCCAGCGCAGCAGGCGTATCCAGTTTATTCATTACTAATTGATAGGTAGCCATAAGGCCGGTACGCTTTACCATATCAATTACCTGTTTTACTTCTTTTTGCCTGCTTCTTGCTTTTGCAATGTATCCTTTACGTGCATCGGTTACCGTTTTACCTTCGGTGCCGGCGCTAATAACAGAATAATAATTGCGCACCAAAACATCGCCTTTGTTTAAAGCCGGAAACGGAACTTCTAATATTTCCATCTTACCCGACTTTAATTCTTGTGTTAATTGTTGCATGTTTAATTTTTAAAAAATGTTTTAAACCAAATTTCGTTTACCATTAAACGCCAGATGAGTTGAGAATTATCTTCAATTCCTTTTTGATTGTTGCTTATTAATTTCTGCACGTATTCGGGATTAAAAACACCGCGTGCTTTAATTGTTTCGTACGATAAAATATCGTTTACCATTTCTTTTAACTCGTTCTTTAACCAGCCGCGCATAGGTGCGCTAAATGGGGCTTTTGGACGATAAATGATCTCGTGCGGAATATATTTTTCGGATACTTTCTTTAATAAATATTTTTGCGTGTTGCCTTTTATCCTTAGTTCGGGTTTTACTTTAAACATTAATTCTACAATGCGGTGATCGATCAACGTAGGCCTTCCTTCAACACCGGCGGCCATCATTGCTTTATCCGAATAGGTTAAATTATGATCGGCCATATAGATCTTAGAATCGCAATAACACATTTTGGTTAAATAAGAACCTTGTGCTTCGTTAAACTTTTGTTTTTGCAATTGATAATAATAACTTTCTTTATACGGGCCCGCATTTACAAAATATTTATTGAATGTATCATCCCGCAAACCGGTATTCATAATAGAAATATGTCTTTGAAACTGATCGAGCGAAGCCACTTCTAAAAAACGCTTTACCCAACGGATATATTTAAAATTTCTTTTCGAATTGCTTTCGGGTAATTTTGAAACAAGATTTTGCATTACATCCCTTGCAAATTTTGGCGTATACTTTTGATAGGTCTCTGCTTTTAAGCAGGCTAGATGTGCGCGGTAGCCACCAAAAACTTCATCGGCTCCCATGCCTGTAAGTAAAACACTAATGCCCTGCTCTTTTGCTGCCTTTGCAATAAGATATGTATTTATTGCTGAAGGATCTGCTATTGGCTCATCTAAATGATACACCATTTTTGGAAGCAACTCTGTTATGTTTGGTTTTATGATCAGCTCGTGATGTTTAAATCCAAATTTATCAGCCATTAATTTTGCATAATACGAATCGTCAACATTGCCTTGCAGCTTAAGATCTTTCTTTTCGAATTTTATTGTAAAAGAATTTAAAGCCTGGGTCATTTGTTTTTGCATTAATGCAGCAAGGATAGAAGAATCCAACCCACCACTAAGCATTACACCAACCGGAATATCAGAAACAAGGTTAAGCTTAACAGCATCGTTTATTAAATAGTCTAATTCTTCGGCAGCACTTTTTTCATCGGAAATAGTTTCTGAAATAGTTATATCCCAATATTTTTTTACAACAAATTCGTTTGCCCCATTAAACTTTATAAAATGCCCGGCAGGGAGCTTATAAATATTTTTAAAGCCAGTGTAGGGTGTGATCTGAAAATGAACCGGTGTTTGAATAGCGGCAAGATCAGGCTCGCGCACATATTCTTTTAATTGTAAAATAGATTTTATCTCTGATGAAAAAGCAAGGCCATTATTTTGATGCAAATAATACAAAGGTTTAACACCTAATCTATCGCGCGCAATAAATGTTTCTTTTTTTTCAGGATCATAAATACAAAAAGCAAACATGCCGTTAAATTTCTCAAGACATCCTTCCTTCCATTTATGATACGCGTTTAATACAACTTCTGTATCCGATCCGGACGAAAAAGTATAACCAAGCTTTTCGAGTTCCAGTTTTATATCCTTATAATTATATATCTCTCCGTTAAAAACGATCCAGCTTCCTGTATTTTTATCATACATAGGCTGGTTACCACTTTCAGAAAGATCAATAATAGATAAACGCGCATGACCAAGCCCGCTGTTAGTTGCATCAAACCATTTTACACTGTCGCTATCAGGGCCACGGTGCTTAAGCGCCATAACACCCTCTGCTAACTCCTGCTTACTTCCACAATTAATAAACCCAACTATGCCACACATATTTTATTTTTCATTTATTACCGCCGAAAAAATAACTTTCATTCTTTCGGCAACAACATTAGACCAAAATTTTTCTTTTGCTTCATTATAATTTAAAGTACTTATTTTTTCGTTAAGCTCTTTATTATATAAAAGCGTATTAATGTTTTCTGCAATTACCTGCGTATTTGTTTCTTTTAATAAATAACCGTTTTTTTCATTTACAAATACCGAAGCAATTCCTCCAACATCTGTTGTAATAACAGGCAAACCAAAAGCCATTGCTTCCAATACCGCATTTGGCATACCTTCAAACTCCGACAAAAAAACAAATACCGAAGCGTTCATGAAAAGCTCTTGCTTGGCCTTTCCATCAACAAAACCGGTAAACGTTACATTGCTTATTTTTTCTTTTGCAACACGTTCTTTTATTTCATTTAACTCAAGGCCATCGCCTGCATAAATTAAATCAACATCCGGATTTACAGCATTTATTTTTTTGAAAGCTTCCAGTAGAACATAAATCCCTTTTGTTTTTTCGACGCGCGATAAGAACAGGATGTTTTTTGTTTTTGCTTCAACACGTTTATGGATACATGCATTTACGTCTATGTCCTTTACAAGCGCTTCGTCTACCAAAGTAGTTTCAAGAATTAGCTTGTTTTTAAAACCCATTTGTTTTAAATGATCAATGTTCTTTTGTGACAGATCAATAATAACATTTGATCTAAAAAAAACCTTTTCTACTATTTTCTTTTTTAAGCCTGAGATAGAGTACACAAATTTATCATCCCAGCCTCTGAAAAACACGATTGTTTTTTTGCCAAAAAGCCTGGCAATAAAAAGAAAGATACCATCTCTTATAACGCAGCTTCCGTAAAAAGCAGTTGTAGTTTGCACAACCTGTATGTCTTTTCTAAAAAGGTTAATTGTAAAATTTACATAATCAGAAATAAAACGAATTCCTTCTGAAAATTTATTTGATTTGTTTGGCCATGTTCTTGCGCCACGTATCGCATAATGAATGTTTTCAGGAAAATTTTTACGTATAGAATAATAATAATTGGTAATTCCACCACGGGCATTTTTACCGGGAACAAGGATCAACACATTATTTTTTAAAGAGGCCAAGATCAATTAATACTTTTATTTAATATAATAAGACTCCACAACAAATTACCATTATCATTTTTTGATCCTTTATTTGCCTGCACAATTGCTTTTATAGTTTTTGCATCGTACAATGGCGAATCGATCAGCTCCTTTAAATAATGAGCATTAACATCTTCTTTTAACCATTCTCTTACAGGAACTCTAAATCCTTTTTTTGAAGCAGTTAATAATTGTTCGGGTAATTTTTTTGCAATGGTATTTCGTAAAATGCTTTTCCTTTCCCAGCCAACCATTTTTACATTTTTATGTACCGTTGCCATAAACTCAATTAAACGATGATCTAAAAAAGGCAAGCGCGTTTCAAGAGAATAAGCCATGCTCATACGATCAACCTTTACCAAATAATCATTTGGCAGATCAAACTTAAAATTGAAATACATTTGTTTATAAAAATCATCCTTGTAATTACAATCCTTCATAAAATCATTTACAAAATCCTTTACATTCCATGATTTAATTGATGGATTTATTAAAGACTGTAAAACAGTTAAGCCAGGTTTTGCCTGTTTATCAAGCAGGCGCTCATTAAAATTTTTAGAAGAT
>JBDSFC010000467.1:0-2621 GCA_039919745.1 Bacteroidia bacterium
TTGAATGTTTTTGGTAGGAAATGTTTGGAAGAATTCGGACGATTTAATGATTCAGATTTAAATGTTGAAACATTCAAAAAAGTCGCACATTTTGAAGTTATAGTCAGAATGCATTCGGATATTAACAAATTAACTCATGATAGAGCTAAATTAGAGCTAATTATTGATGCGTTATTTAAATCGAAGAATGCAACACAAGAAGATATAGAAATATTACAAAATGGTAGAAGATTCATTAATAATATTAAACATTGTAATATCCCTCATAAAAAAATGAAATTTAATAGTTGGAAAGAAGGTTTAATTGAATTTAACAAAGCATTTATTTTGTTAGAAAAATATGATATAAAATTCCGTTATTAAACTATGAATCCGTTAACGAAAATTTATAATCCATGCTTATAAAATGAAACTCTACCTCTCCTCTTATAATTTTGGAAACGACATTGCTAAACTAAAAGCGATGATGCCTGCAAATAATAAGTTAGGATTAATAGATAATGCAAAAGATACTGTTGGCTTTGATCCCGAATTAAGAAGTAAAATTTACACAGAACAACTTGAGCAATTAAATAATTTAGGTTTTTCTGCTGAATATCTTGATCTTAAAAATTATTTCGGAAAAGAAAGTGATCTAAGAAAAAAATTGGAAAGTTTAAGTGCCGTTTGGGTTACCGGAGGAAATACGTTTGTATTGCGTCAAGCAATGAAACTGAGCGGCTTTGATACTATTATACAAGAACTAAATAAGCGAAACGATTTTTTGTATGGTGGTTACAGTGCGGGCATTTGTGTATTGTGTAATTCGTTAAAAGCATTGGTAATAGTCGATGAGCCCAACGAATTCCCTTACTCTCAAATTTCAGAATCTATTTGGGAAGGTTTAGGTTTTTTTGAAGAAATTATCCTGCCACATTATGATTCTGATCATCATGAATCTGCAGATATTGATAAAACAATTATATATTGCAAAGAAAATAAAATAGCATACAGAACCTTACGGGATGGTGAGGTTATAATAATCGATTAAAATAGATCTATGAAAAAACTACTTCTTCTTACTCTTCTCGCAACAGCTTCTTTAAGCACGCAAGCACAAGCCAAGGCACAGCCAAAAAAAAGTAAAGTGATGATCGTGCGGGAATTAAACGCCGCCGGGAAAAGTGATGAAAACCTGACCATAAAATTTGTTGGCCCCACAAAACAACCGGTTAAAAGCCATGTAAAAATGGAAGTTAATGGTGAAGTAATATTTCCGGAAATGAATGACAAAGGGATCTACACCGATCATTTAGAGGAAGGTACTTATAAATTAAATTTTTCTGTGCCATATTGGTACGAGGCGAGCATTGAAAAATTAAAATGCGGCAAGAATGAAAATATTACGATAACTGTTACGTTTATTGCACAGGATATTTAGGCTATTTTTCAATCATCTATAATATTAAATTAGAACCATCATCCAAATCCAATTAACCTTTAACAACAAAATATGAAATCAAAATTCAAAACTTTTTCAATCATTGTAATTATAATAACTGCTTTTAGTTTTACCGTTCAGTATGAAATTGGCAATTGTTATTTATCTTTTAAAAAGCAGGATAAATTAACCGCTGCATCACCTGATCGATTGCCCGAAACTGCTGAAAAAACGCGAACGGTAAATACAGAAAAAGGTGAAGTTGAAATAAGCTGTATTGACGGTTATAGGATCTTATACAATAACGAAAAGAAAGCACCTTTTGTAAATTTAAAAGTTGAGCTATCTGCTAAAGATTCATACGAAAAAGATCAAAAATCGCTTATTGATAATTTGACCTATTTAAATTCGCATTCGGCCAACATGGAAACAAAAGATCTGATAGAACTTAATTTTAATGGCTATAAAATTTCAGGACTTAGCCGAAGCTCCATTGAAAAAGGTAGTACACTCGGAACGTTTGTTATGTTTCCAGGAAAAGGTATAACAGTATATTTTTATTTTAATAATCTTACGCCCGAATACAGGAATTTTGAAAGTGTTGAAGATTATAAAAAACAACGTGATAAGTTTATAGAAGAATACACAAAGTATTTAATAACGTGTAAATAATGCAAGGCTTTAAGATTAAAACAGCAGATAACAAAACAATTCGTTTTAAGTATTACATGGATGTTGCACCTGTTACATCCAATGCATTTGCAGAATTACTTCCGTTTAAAAGAAGTTTTTTTCACGCAAGGGTTTCCGGGCAGGAAATCTGGATAGATAATACTCCCCCACTCGATATTATCCAGGAAAATGCTTCGGTATTTACCGAACCGGGAGAAGTTGTGTTTGGTCCGCTAAAACCCTTACGTGCCAAAACTTCCAACTGTATGGGCATTTATTATGGCGAAGGTAAAGGTTTAGATGCCTGTAACATTTTTGCAAAAGTGTTTGATGAAGATCTGGAGGCTTTAAAAAATTTAGGTGACAACATCTGGAAAAATGGTACACAGGAAATTACTTTTGAAACATTATGAAAAAATTCTTACTTTTTATATTACTTGCTGTATTTGCTTTCTCAGCATTCAAAAAAGAATCAAAAATTGAGATACGTGAAGATCTTAAAAAGTATTACGATGAATATAAAATTGAA
>JBDSFC010000486.1:0-3381 GCA_039919745.1 Bacteroidia bacterium
GCAGGTTCAGCTTGCTTAGTTCGTACGCGCTGTTATAGGTTTTGTTTCATCGGTTAAAAATCTTGATAATACAATAATTGATTTAAATTATATTCTCCAGGCACGTAAAGAAATAAGTGAGAAAAAAGAGCTTGTTGATTTCGCAGATATTGTAAGTAGTATTGAAGAAAGCATTGGTACTATCATTGCTAAAGAAGATGTAAAGATCAATGTTGACTTTTCACATATTAATGAGATGTATACTTTAAAAAGTTATTTGTACAGCATTTTTTATAACCTGATATCAAATAGTATTAAATACAGAAAATCTAACGAAACACCAATTATTGATATAACCAGTAAACGGGTAGATAAAAAAATTGTTATTGTTTTTAATGATAATTGTATTGGTATTGACATGAAAGAACATGGTGATAATGTCTTCGGACTTTATAAACGCTTTCATTTAAATGTTGAAGGAAAAGGAATGGGTTTATATATGGTGAAAACACAAGTAGAAACACTTGGCGGCAAGGTAGGTATGAAAAGTGAGGTGAACCGCGGAACTGAAATTACATTGGAATTTGAAGTTTAATTTTAGTCATAACTTTAGTTTTGTATTTTTGGTTTAATTATGGAAATCATTCATATAAAAAAAGTCTCGCTCTTAGAAATTAATATTTTAGAAGATATTAGTAAACGGTCATTTATTGAAACATATGCTTCTAAAAATACGGCTAAAAATATGGAAGCCTATTTAACTGATAATTTTAGTCCTTCACAATTAAAAAAACAAATTAATGATCCGGGTTCAGAGTTTTATATCGCTTCAATAAATGATGATGCGATTGGATATCTGAAAATTAATTTTGGCTCAGCCCAAACTGAATTTAAAACAGATAATTTTATTGAAATTGAAAGGATATATGTTTTAAATGATTTCCAGGGAAAAAAGATAGGACAGTTATTGTGTAATAAAGCGTTCCAGATTGGTCAGCAAAAAAAGGCTGATCTCTTATGGCTGGGCGTTTGGGAGGAAAATCAAAAAGCTATTCGTTTTTATAAAAAGTATGGTTTTGCTGAATTTGACAAGCATATTTTTAAACTAGGGAATGATGATCAAACAGATCTTTTAATGAAACTTAAATTATAAGATACGTTCCTTCCTCAAATCTCTACGTTTTTTACGAATAACCCTACTTTATTTAAACAATTAAATTTAATGCCTGTTATATATTGAACTTAGTATAAAATTTTTGACATGAAAAAATTAACATTATTTCTTTGCCTGGCAATCATTTGCTTTTTGAACGAATCATTTATAACCGGTCAAATTAAAACATCAGCAGCTGAAATAAAAGTGGAAAAAAGTGCGGCATACAAAGGAAAAGAAATGGAAGCCCTTTATATTGCAAAATTAGAGACCACTAAAGTGAAAAGGTATTTTGAGGTCATAAAAACAAATGCAGCATTAAAGAATTTCTTTTTAGCGGATTTTTTGTTAATCGAAAAAGGTATTGATAATAAAATTCTTTATTACCCAATGGGTTGGACTACTGATAAAATAAAATCAGACGAAATAAAGGCCAATTGTTTACTGGTAATAAATGGCAAAGTAAGCTCTGTTAAGGTTGATTCATAAATTGTTGTTTAGTTTTTGGCTTCTTAACTAAACAGCTTATCTTTAAGCAAATTTTTGAAGATAGAATGATCTCAAATAAACAGAAAAAAATAATTGCTATCTCTGGAAGTACCCGGAAAACTTCCACAAATTTAAACCTAATAACCGCAATAGGTCAATTATCTTCCGGCATTTTTGAAATAAATTTATATATTGGTATTGCGGAACTCCCACATTTTAACCCTGACATTGACACTGAACCCGCTCCATCTAAAGTTTCCGAATTCAGAAAATTATTAAAAGAAGCTGATGGAATTTTAATTTGTACCCCAGAATACGCAATGGGTGTACCAGGTACATTAAAGAACGCCATTGACTGGACTGTTTCATCTGCCGAATTCTCAAAAAAGCCTGTCGCTTTAATTACAGCTTCTTCGATGGGAGAAAAAGCACACGCTTCATTACTGGAAACACTTAAGATAATTGAATCTGATATTACAGATGATACTCAACTCTTAATTTCTTTTGCGAAGACAAAAATAAATGCTGATTCAATTATTACAGATCAGGATACTTTAATAAAAGTGACACATCTAATTAAGGCTTTCGAAAAGCTATTGACCAAGTAAATTACACCAGGTTTTTTCTTTCTGTAAAAAGAATATACATCATAAATAGGACGATCAACAAGAGTAAAAGATTGCCTGTAAGCAACAAAATAAAACCTATATCTTCTGAATTTTCAGCGATCTTATCTGTCAGGTCTTGTTCCTCTTCAAATAGTTGTATTACAAATTGAGTTTGAGTTTTCTGTAGCCGCTCCAACACCGGCCTTAATTGCTTTTTTCTAAAAATATCCGCTTTTTCTTTCTGGTGAATGATCTGCAAATATTTTTTATAATATATTCCATACTCTAAATTATATTGTTTAAGCATTACAAATAGCTTTATTTTTTCAATACTGTTCTTGTCAAAGCTATAAATACTACTTTCTATTAAAGTAAGATTTTTTTGGATCTTTTTTTCTGAGCTTAAAATTCCTTTTGAAAATTTTGTTATTTCAGTACTATCAGATGTAAAAGTTAAGTTTAAAGTATATCTGTGAATTGTTGCATTTTCAAATGAAATTGAATTGGTTAAAATTACAAGATCGTTTACTTTTGAGGAAAGGACCTTATATTTTTCTGTTGTTTTTTTAATTATTAAATACTGAAAAACCTGAAAAAAAATAATGAACAAAGCAAAATAAACTAAATATTTTAGTTGCTTATATTCATTTTTAGTAAATTTCGGAGATTCGTCTAACATATCAGTAACTGGAAGGTTTAAATATATTAATATTTTTCCCATTTAAAAACTATAATTAAAAACCTATCATTATTCATTTTCTGTTAAATTTGTTCAATCGTTTAATTTCCAATAATGAACAGGATAGACAGGGTCTCTAATATTCTTATTCAATTGCAATCCAAACGTATTGTTAAGGCACAGGATATTGCTTCAAGATTCGATATTAGCCTTCGCACAGTTTACCGCGATATAAGAACATTGGAAGAAGCCGGAATCCCTTTAATAGGCGAGGCGGGAGTTGGTTATTCAATAATGGATGGATATAAACTGCCACCTGTTATGTTCACACTTGAAGAAGCTACTGCTTTTTTAACAGCCGAAAAATTAGTCGAAAAACTAACCGATGGCTCAACTAAAAAAAGTTATAGATCTGCCATGTTTAAGGTCAGGTCTATTTTAAGGGCAAGCGAAAAAGATTATCTCGAGAACAT
>JBDSFC010000487.1:0-5841 GCA_039919745.1 Bacteroidia bacterium
GATAAATTGGCTGCTGAGAAAGCTGCTGCAGAAAAAGATAAAGCCGATCAATTAGCGAAAGAAAAAGCTGCTGCTGATAAAGCGAAAGAAAAGCAAGCTGCTGAAAAAGCTGCAATTGAAAAAGATAAAGCTGAACAACTTGCAAAAGAAAAAGCAATAGAAGATAAAGCAAAAGCGAAAGCTGCAGCTGAAAAGGCAGCTCTTGAAAAAGATAAAGCCGATCAATTAGCAAAAGAAAAAGCAGCCGAAGACAAAACAAAATTAAAAGCACAAAAAGAAAAAGAAGCGGCCGATAAAGATAAAGCTGATCAATTGGCGAAAGAAAAAGCTGCTGCTGATAAAATTGCTGCGGACAAATTAGCAAAAGAAGAGGCGGACAAGAATGCGATTAAAATAAAAGAAAGCGAAGCTATTGCAAACGAATCAAATGGAAAAAGTGGCAATGTCAAACACAGTATTCCTAATGCAATTGGAAAAGATCTTCATAAAGAAGCTGTAACAAAAGGGGACGGATATTTTAAAATGAAACGTTACGATGAAGCTAAAACCGCTTATGAAGAAGCGATACAAATGCAACCGGATGATGCTTATTCTAAAAGTAAATTAGAGCAGATCTCGAAGTTAGCTACTCCAAAATAATTTCCCGGTTATTTTTTTGAATGATTTATCGTTTCAAAAAACAGTTGTTTATACGTTTCTGAGATTGGGATCACTACATCTTTTATTTTAATACGGTCCCGTTCTATTGATTCGATCTTATCTAATGCAACCATAAATGATTTATGAACCCTGCATAAAATAGTACCCGGAATTTCCTGCTCAAGATCTTTAAACGTTTGCAAGGTCATTATTTTTTTATTAATGGTATGTATCCTTCGATAATCACGCATCCCTTCAATATAAATTATTTCGCTTAATAATATTTTTTCCAAACGGTATTCTGTTTTAATGAAAATAAATTTTTTATCAATTGAGATCTCACTCTTTGATAAATTAACCTGCACTTTATTTACCGCCTGAACAAAACGTTTGAAAGTAAATGGCTTTAATAAATAATCCGTCACGTTTAATTCATAACCTTTTAAAGCATATTCAGGATAAGCTGTGGTAATAATTACCTGGCCGGTAAACTTTGTACTTTCTAATAATTGAATACCGGAAAGTTCGCCCATATTTATATCTAAAAAAATAAGATCGATACTATTTGTGCGTAAAAAATCCAATGACGCAATGCCGCTTTCAAAAGTGTTGAGCAAATTCAAAAAAGGCAATTTCAGAACATAATCTTTCGTCCGTTCCATTGCCAAAGGCTCATCTTCAACTATAATGCAGTTAATTTTCATTCAGGATCAACCTTACTTTATAAACTTCATTTTTATCTGTTATTTCTAAATTATGTTTTTCGTGATATAAAAGCATTAATCGTTTTTTGATCAATTCATTTCCTAAACCACTGTCTTCCTTTATAGCATGCATTTTACCATAATTATTCTCACAGTCAAATATAATTTTATCTTTTTCTATACCAAAACTGATATTAACTGCATTACCGTTTTTTTTAGTCTCTGAATGTTTAAAAGCATTTTCTATGAATGGAATAAATAGCATAGGCGCGATCGTTAAATTTTTTGGATCACCTTTAAGGGAATAATTCACATAATCAGAGCTTGACGTTCTTATCTTTTGAAGATCAATATATTTTTGAATGTATTCAAGTTCTTTCTCGAATGCTATTTTTTCAGCTTTTGTTTCATACAACATGAAGCGCATAATATCTGATAATTTATTTAAATAGGCAGAAGCTTTTGCAGCATCTTTTGTTATGAGCACGTCAATATTATTAATGGTATTAAATAAAAAGTGAGGGTTTAGTTGCGCTTTCATTAATGCAAGCTCCACTTCATAGTTTTTTTTATTCAATTCTACTTTAATTTTAATATCATCATACCAGGTAATAAATCCCTTCATTACCATGCCTAATATTCCATTTATCAAGCTAATAAATGAAAGAAATAATCCTGCAAAAAACATGGTATTGAAACTTCTATCAATTTTAGAGTAAATTAAATAAAGTATTATTTCGGTAATTACAGAAGAAAGCAAGATAGTTAGCATAATGGACAAAAAAAGTTTTATAAGTTTCTTTTTTGCTAAATATTTGTCAAATAATATTCCATAAAAAATATAAAACCCCAGACTAGCAGGAATAATTGCACCGATAAATGCTGGAGATAATACGCCTATTTTTTTTCCATGAGCGTCTACTAGAGAAAACAGAGCAAGCGTAAATAAAAACATGAGCCAGTAGCCTAAATGCAATAAAACAACAATATACTTTTTCATAATTATAAATTTAAAGGTTATTATAGTTCAAAACTACCTTGCCTTTATACGATTATAAATAATATTATGCAGTTTAGAGAAATGTCTCTGCAAAATGCCGATTTCGTTCTGCAAGAATCTTTTAATTTAGTATGAACTTTACTTAGGAAACATTGTTAACTTAGCAATAACTAATATTATTAAATTATGAAACGTACAGCACAAGCACATTGGGAAGGCACCCTTAAAGATGGTAAAGGGAGTTTAACTTCGCCCAGCGGAATTTTAAATAAAACCAATTACAGTTTTAAAACCAGGTTTGAAACTGATCCGGGAACAAATCCCGAAGAATTACTGGCCGCTGCCCACGCAGGTTGCTTTACAATGTCAGTAAGTGCAATACTTACACAAAAAGGAAAAAACCCAACTTCGCTGGATACGGAAGCTACAGTAACGATGGAAAATTTAACCATTACCGGTATTCATTTAAATATTAAAGGTGTTGTGCCGGGAATAACTGCTGAAGAATTCACTGCCGTAACAAAAGAAGCAGAAAAAAATTGCGTGATCTCAAAGGCGTTGGGAGTAACTATTACTTCTGAAGCACATTTTTCATAAGATAACACCCTTAATTATGCATGAACCCCGTACAATTTTGTATGGGGTTTGTTATTTTTTGTCTTTGAAAGCATTGTATTTAAAGGAAAACAGGTTTTTCACTTATAAAATGTTAATAATTGTTTAGGACCGGCTTAGAAAAGCCTCTTTGGTGCTTTAGCTTTATTATTATTAAAATCTCCATCTATGATAAAGCAGAATCCAAAAGATCAAAAGCCAGTTCAAAAAACAAAAGAAGGAAAAGTTTCAGCTGAAACAACTCATCCTAAATCAATCAAGAATCTCAAGGCCGACTTCGCTTCATCATTCAATAATCCAGATGCCAATAATAATTTGGTGTACTTATACTGGTAACTAAAATTTAATTAAGCAGCTTTAGCGTAATGCACCTTGTAACCATAAGGTGTTCTTACCTGCATTTCGCTAAACGATTCCCTGATCGTATCAAAGATCTCTTTTGCTTCATTTACTTTATTTTCAAAAATAGTTTTGTGCCTGTAAGTAAATTTAACCGCCAAATACTCGTTCAATAACCAATTGGTAGCTTCAAGGGTTTCTAATTGCCTTTCAACATTTTTAACCGGGCGCAATAATTTTAAAAGCTCTCTTGAATAAGCCATAAACTGAATGTAAGCATAAGCTCCGCCATTTTCATTCTCGTATTTAATATTCTCTATCATATTAAAATACGTTTCTATTTTTTTAGGTGTTTTCATATTATTGATTTTATAATACGAAATTACTACATAAAATAGTTGAGCTTTGCTATAATTTATAGTATTAACTAAAATTTAAAGAATTAGTCAATATCAAACAGTAGCAATGCTTCCAACGCTGCTTTCGGTCATTAAACAGAGTGCTTCCAGCTCAAAAATGATCTTTTCAAGTTCGATCTTGATAAATTGAAGCTGTTTATTATCATCAAAGATCTTTGCTTTTAATTTTTCTTTTACAACATTAAAATCCGGTAGCGTCGGTGCATTTTCTTTTATTAAAACGTTTTCAGCGATCCAGTCAAACAATACCGTTATTTCTTTTTTAAGCTCATTTAATTCTTTGGCAGGCACAGCGAAGTCTTTTTGGTCCATGGCCAAAGCCACCGATGTGATCTCACGTGCAATACGAATATTCACACCTGCCATCGCAAAATTAACGTCTACTTTATTTTGAACAGATTCTGGTTCTTCGAACATACGTTGCACACAAGCAAACAAATTGGTGTTAGCCTCCTCTGCCCTGTTACGGTATTTGTACCAGGTATTACTAGTTTCTTTATTAAAGAAACTAATCACCTGCGATAAATAATTTTTATTCTCCGTTAACGCGTTTGCTAATAAATTAGGAAAGCGCTCTTTTTCCCACATTGGCCAAAATACATAACCGGCCAATAAAGCTAATACAGAGCCTATTAATGTTGAAAGCACGCGCCAGCCTATTAATTGTAAAGATGGTTGTTGCGAGATCTGCATTAGTATTACCATCATAATGGTTACAAAAAATACACCCACTTTATAATTGTTACGCAAAAAGTAAGCAACAAAAAAAGAAACGACTACCAGCATTACCACAAAGGCTTCATGTGGCAAAGGCAATAACATAACAACACCACCTGCAACAATTCCCAATACAGTTCCAATTACTCTTTCAATTCCTTTTTTCCGTGTAGCGCCATAATAAGGTTGAATTACAATTAAGATAGTTAATGCTATCCATTGTCCGTGATCGATCTTAAAAAATTTAAAAATAAAAACACCAATAGATAAAACAAAGGCAACACGCAATGCATATTTAAATTGTTCTGAATTAATATTAGTAAGCTCTTTTATTAATTCTAAAACTGCCCTTGGCTTTAATCCGGCTAAAAAATTATTAATAGAGAGTTTATAATTTTCCAAATAATCGCTTTTCTTAAAATTTAATTTTTCTTCTATCTGCAAAATACTTTGCTGCAAATAACTTTCTGCTTTGTATACTGTTTCAATAAAATGTTGCAACGAACGGTTTTCATTTTCAGATAATTTTAATTCTCTACAGGCTTCTTTTAATAATTCAATAGCAACACTGCAGCGCTTTACCCTCACTTTAGCCATGGTGAGGTCATCTGCCCTGAACGTAAAAATAACTATGGCCATCCGCGCACTCGCTTGCCCAAAAGCAGATAATGTTTTATACAATACTGCATCCCTCACATCTTTAAACACAGGTTTATTCAGTACTTCCATTTCTTCATACATCACATTTAATGTAGCACCAAATAAAGCAGAAGTTCTTCTCAGCTCCATCATCATATCATAATGCTGCGCTTTTAAACGTGTTTTTTTTCTTCTCGAAAAAAGATCAACTGAATGATTGATCGTTTTTCTTACTGCCATTTCTTTTTCTGTGATCTTTGAAATATCTTTTTTTGCTTCTGATGCCTGGTCCGAAATAATAGTATCCAAAAGATCTGTATTAGCCTGCCAGATCCTTGCAACAGAACGCCTAACGGGGTTTGACGGGCGTAAAGGAAAAGAAATAATGGTTATTAAAATGGACCAACCCGATCCAATTAATAAGTACAATCCACAATTCACCGATTCTTCAAAAGGAAGTGGATAAGCCAAACCAAATAAAAAGAAAAAACCAACTGCTACACCTATACTTGAACCATAATCACTCCAGTTACGTATTAACGCGGCAAACATGCCGATCAAAAACATCATAAGAATAGATAATGTAATTGAGCCGGAAACACCCATCCCAAGTAATGCGGCACAAAACATTAAAAACGCTTCCACACATTGAATGATTATTTTTTTGTAATACGGCCCACGGTAATCTATAAGCGAGAGCATATACGCGCCAAAAGCTGCCCAAATAACTTCAAACGAAAAGCCTTTAAAAATTGGAATAATAATTAAC
>JBDSFC010000499.1:0-3005 GCA_039919745.1 Bacteroidia bacterium
CCCATCCATCTTCCATCACGCTTGGCTCTTCTCATTCCTGCAAAAACATTTAATGCCCGTCTGTCATTTTCAACTTCGGGGGCAGCTAAATAAAATGCCAACATGATTTTATTTTCCGGTATTTCTAAATCCAATGGTTGTTCTATTGCTTGTGGTTCAACACCCAATTTATTTAATGTGTTAATCATACCATAAGCATCTCCTGTGTTTCTTGAGAATCTATCCCACTTTAAAAACAAAAACAATTCCGCTTTAACCTTGTGTTTTCTTATTGCAATGAGCAATTTAGTAAACTCAGGTCTATTAAAAGTTTTAGCGGAATGATCTTCCTTATATAGTTCAACCACTTCAATATTGTGCAATTCACAATATTTTCGCAATCGTTCTTCCTGATGTTGCAGACTATATCCTTTGTCGGCCTGTTCATCGGTTGAAACTCTGACGTATAAAATTGCTTTTCTCATATTTTTTAATTTAAGCGGCGTTTTTAATTTCTGTATCGTTTGAATTCTGACTTTTTAATTGAATAATATTATCGTTTTGTTTTTCTAGTTCAAAATCAGCTTCTTTCTGCACTTGTTTTTGAAAAGTTTGGTATGCAACATTTGATATACTTATTAAAAAATCTCTTATCATAAGAATTTGTTCTTCTGTAAATTTCTTCCCTCTTCGTTCTAAAATCTCCCTGCATTTTGCAATCGGAAACTTTTCTTTTATTTTTTCTATAATTAGTTTTGGCGCTTTCTCACTTAATTTTATCTCTTTCATTGGGTATTCATATCTAAGTTAAACAATTTGTTCCACACATAAAAATCGGGCTAAACCGCATATTTCCTCGTCTTTGGTTCAGGTTTTGGCTCTATTTTTGGCTTATATAATTCGGGGAATAATTTTGGAAATGGCATTTTTTTAGCGCATTCTCGAATTAAATTTAAAATCAGAATATATCTCACTATTGCTGATTTGCTCAAAGTAAATTTCATACCTTCTTTATTATCTTCTAAAAATTTTGTAAGTTGTTCAAATTGCTCATGTAGTTTTAAAAGGTCTTCGAAAAACGGAAAATCGCCCGGTAATGATTTTAAATGCGGTGATAATATCATTTCTTCTAAAGATTTACAAATAGTAAAAGCTGTTTTATAATATATTTTTCTTTTATAAGTTAATTGAAAAAGATTTTCTACAATACAACGTATGCGTGGAAGCATATAGGAAAAAGCTGGTCGGTTATATTCAGTAATTCTACCTCCAAAGTTTGTACTATTTGAAAAATAGTTGCTTCCGATATTTGATTCTCCTTGAGCATTCTGTATTCTTTCTAAAATATTTGGCCAAATACTTTTATATTCCTTGATGGTTTCATTTTGTTTTAATTGAATTGTTTGTTTCAGGACTACTTCATTCTTGGAAGTATTTTCTTCTTTTGAATTTATTATTAAAAGGGCATTAACTTTTTGATCTCCTTGTTTTTGTTCGTTTTCTAATGAAAGAGTTGGCACAAGGTTTTGCGGTAAAATGGAATTTCTTTGCAGGTACGCATATTGCTTGCAAGTTTTGCAGCAATACTTTTTAGTATTTCGTTTTCCTTCAACGAGTTTATTGCAGTGTAAACAGTTCATTGTTTTGTTTTTAAATTTCTATTAACTCAAATCAATTTCATCGGGGTTTTCATTTCCATAACGTTGTTCATTCCATTCGCTAACCGATTCATAAATATTATTTAGTGCTGCACTTTGAATCCTATTTCCTTTTATAATAGAAAGTTCCAAGGCTATTTCGCCCATCACATCATTAGCACCTATGATTTTGTTAGTTAAGCTTCCTCCTCGGATCATTTTACATACATCTAAAAATATTTCTATCGGAATTTTTACCTGTTGTTTTTCAATTGCTGCTTTCATGTTTCAATTATTTTAATTCAAAATGCTTTTTTTTCTTTTTGGGATTATAAACTTTGGTTTTTTTGTCTTGTTCCATGTCAACAGTATTCTCGTCCTCATTATTTTCCTCGCTTTCATCTTCACTGGATGGAAGAGCTTTAAATTGTCGAGCTATTAATTTATTCGTAGTTTGAATTTGTTTTATCGCAAGCTTTAATATCTCGTCACGTTCACTTATTTCTTTTTTATGCTGGGCGTTTATAGCTTCTATATCTTTATTTGCTTTATAGGTTGCTAAAAGATATCCGGCAGCGAGTCCGGTTATTCCTGTTGTAATAGGATTTTTAATAAAATCATTGAGATGATCCATCCAATCTTTCTTTTCTTCAAGTATTTCACTGACTTTTTGCTTGTTTTCCTGCTTGTTTTCATTAGTGTTACTCATTTTGCCCTCCTTTTTATATGCGTTTTAAAATCAATTAGCGTCTATTTTTCTTGTTTTTATTTAGTTTTATCGTCAATTAGCGTCTATTTTATCGTCTTTTTTTGCTTGTATTAGAGGCATTGACGATACAAAGGAAAACATAAGGCTTCATCTTTTAAACCTACTAGGTGTTGGGTAGGAGTAAATTTTTGTCAAGTAATTGAAAAAGAGGATTTTTTGGAAACAAAAAAGGCAGGAAATTCTGCCTTTTAATCTTTGTTACAACACAATTGCTATTTTTTGTCCTTTTCCTGTTGCAGATTTTTTGAGTATTTTAAATACGCCTCTTTTATTTTATCAAATATTGGTGGGATATAGTCTTTATTAGCTTTGTGAATGCTTGCCGAATGATTGCTTTGCCAGTTTTTGCCTAGTTCTATTTCAAATGTGTCAGCAAGGGATTCTGTTATTTTAGTGATCTCTCCTTTGCCATTATTAATAAATCCGGCCAAGTGCAGTCCGTATACAAGCTGAACAAAATCATTCTTTGCGTCTTTCGGCGCTGTCCATTGAACAATATCCTTTTTGTTTTTTGATGCTTTATTGTCTTGTGGATTCAAATAGCCAGGAATTCGTTTTAAGATTTCGTCGAGCGCTAAATAACCCGCATGAAAACTGATAATGTTTTGTGTTTTTTCAAG
>JBDSFC010000505.1:0-8747 GCA_039919745.1 Bacteroidia bacterium
GACCCAGGCTAACACCTGTTATTCAGGCCAACACTCCGTTGACACAAGTTTTAACCGCAAGTAATTCTAATCCGGCAGTAATTAGTAATTTATATAATCCACAGGTTCAAACCATTAATTTCATAAACAATGATGACATCCAATCGGTGAATGAATCAAAAGTTCAGTCACTAGGAAGTAATCCTTATAACCAACAGGATATTTCAAACGTAGGATCACAGATGAACCTTAATATCGATCTTTCTCTTAACTTAAAAGGAAGGTCAGTTGTTAGGTCATCCGGTTCATATTCATCATCTTCTTCGCGTTCAAAAGCGCACACCTTTAGTAAAAAATTCGCGAAGTTTAAACGTAATTTCTTTGGTAAAATGTCTTCACACAAAAAAGGTAAGCACCGTTTAGATGTTTGCTTTAACTGGAAAAATTAAAAATGCTTTTAAGATCTTGTTCTTATTTCCTCGTATCCTTTTTTTTCTGTTCATGCGCTTCGAATAAACAAAGCTTGCGTACTTTTTCTTCTATGGAGGAAATAATGTTCTTTACTAAAGAAGATTTTAAAAAAGCCCTGCCTGATCTTAAAGACACTATCTATTATTTTCCGCCAATAACTAGTAACATACCAGGTGATACAACCATTGTTTTATTTGCATCATGTAAAATACCAAATATGTGTGGTGGAGGAGCAGAGTATTATATTGACAGAAAAAAACTAAAAATACTTTGGGTGGAACGCGGTCAATAATTAATAAAAATGCAAACATCGGTTAGATTGTTGTGTTAATCGAAAATAACTGATTTTGCTTCTTAGCTTGATGACTTTGACTAGAAAAAAGCATTATTTTCATGCTTTTCCATTTAACAACTCTTTATATGAAATTTCTAGTTTCTTTTTTATTAGTTTTTTTTACATCTCTTTCCATTGCACAAAACCAGTTTATTGATTCTTTAATATCAGTCTTAAAAACTGCAAAGGAAGACACCAACAAAGTAAATACACTTAATGTATTAAGTTTAAAATTTGCAAATTTAGGACAGCTGGATACCGCGTTATACTTTACAGGTCTTTCAAAAATAACAGCAGAAAAAATTGACTTTAAAAAAGGTTTAGCAAATTCCATACACATTGTTGGTGTTATTTATTTTAGCGCAGGTGATTATCCTGTGGCTTTAAAGTCTTTTTCTACTTCATTAAAAATAAGAGAAGGAATAAATGATAAACTCGGAATGGCCAATTCTTACAATAACATTGGTAATATTTATTTCTCTACAAGTGATCTTCCTTCTGCGAAAATTAATTTTAATGCTGCTTTAAAGATCTATGAAGAAATTGGTAATAAGGTTGGCATTGCAGGATGCTATAATTCTTTTGGCAATATTTATACTAACCAGGGAAATTACCAGGAGGCATTGAAAAGTTTTAGCGCTGCTCAAAAACAATACGAAGAGATCGGTAGTAAAAGCGGCATGGTAAAGTGTTATAATAATAAGGGAGTTGTTAATCAATACCAGGGAAATTATACCGAGTCTTTAAAAGAGCATGCTTTAGCTTTGAAAATGCGCGAAGAGCTGGGCGATAAGCCGGGCATTGCTTTATCGCATCAAAATATTGGATTTAATTATGTGTTTTTAAGCAGGTTTAATGAGGCTATAGCTGAATTTAATATTGCGCTGAAATTATACGAAGAACTAAAAGATAAAAAAGGAATTGCAACTATTTACAATAACCTTGGTGCTGTATATTCTGAACAAAGCGATTATGAAAGCGCATTAAAGATCCATTTTACCGGGTTAAAAATGAAAGAAAGCATGGGCGATAAATTAGGCCTGAGCGATTCGTATATCAATGTAGGTAATGTTTATTTTATACAGGGAAAATATCAGGAAGCTTTAAAGTCTTTTAATACCTGCTTAAAGATCAGCCAGGAAATAGGATATAAAAAAAACATCTCAGACGCCTATAGCAGTATTGGTATGGTGTATTTTTATCAGGGTAATAACCCCTTGGCTTTGCAAAATTTTGTCAGATCTTTAAATATAAAAAAAGAGATCGGTACAAAAATTGGCCTCAGTGAATCTTACAATAATTTAGGAAGTTTGTTTTTTGCTCAAGGGAATTATGAAGAGGCATTGAAAAATTTTTCAGCCTCTTTAAAAATTCTAATGGAAATTGATAATAAAAAAGGAATGTCGTTAAATTACAATAGCATTGGAAATGTTTATAGAGACCAGGGAAAATATGATGATGCGTTAAAGAATTTTGATCAGGCATTTAAAATACGTGAAGCTATAGGCGATAAAAATGGAATGGGTTCAACATACATAAATGTTGGGGAAGTTTACAGGCTTCAGGAAAAAAATAAAGAAGCTTTATCTTCTTTTAAACTTGGATTAAAAATAGGAGAGGAGATCGGGGATAGTCGTATGCAGGCTACCGCCTATACAAACACTGGTCTTTTGATGATACAAGCCAATAATTTAAAAGATGCGAAAATTAACGGCAATTTAAGCTTAGAATTGGCCCGCAAATTAAATGTTCCTGATTTTATTAAAAATGCCGAAAGCTTATTGAGTAAAGTATATATTAAAGAAAATAATTTTCAGGCTGCAGAAAAATTTGAATTGGATATTCTTGAATTAAATAATAAGAAAGTTGGTATGAATTTTCCTATTTTATCTGAGAAAGAACAAGAGTTATATTTTAATACTCTCTCTCCTGATTATATGGCTTTTAATTCTTTTGCCCTTAATAGGAAAGCAGAAAGCCCTTCAATTACAGAACCTGTATATAATACTGCGGTTAGAAATAAAGGCTTGCTTTTAAAATCGTCAACAGCAATGAGAAATGCAATTTTAACGAGTGGCGATACTGCTTTGATCAATAAATATAAAGATTGGGTTGCGGTAAAAAAACAAATTTCAAAACTATACTCCGAAGGTAAGGATGCGCACGAATTAGAAGAAAGATCAAATAATTTTGAAAAGGAACTTGTGAAAAACTCACAGCTATTTAATGATTTTAATAAGGTGTTAAATTTAACATGGAGGAATGTGCAAAAAGGCTTAAAGGCAAATGAGGTTGCAATTGAATTTATACATTTTGAACACAAAACAGTTGGAGATTCATCCGGCCAGATTATTTATTGTGCTTTATTGGTAAAACCTGATAGTAAATATCCGCAAATGATACCTTTATTTAAAAGCAAAGATCTTGAAAAAACACTTGGGAAGTTTAAGCAGAACGACGAGTCTTATGTTAATAATGTTTATGGATCTAATGATCTTCCAAAAACAGAACTTTATAATATAATATGGAAACCACTTGAAAGCAATTTAAAGAATGTAAAAACTATTTATTTATCTCCTTCAGGATTATTGCATAAAGTTTCTTTTGCAGCGCTTTGTAGTTCACAAAACATTTACCTTTGCGACAATTACAATTTAAATATTCAAACCAGTACGGGCAAAGTTGCGTTCCCTGAAAATTTTATTTTTAATGAAAAAACAAAGGTTGCTGTTTTTGGCGGGGTTGATTATAATTCCACACTTTCTCCTTCAGATTCTAATAGTTATTTAACATGGAATTATTTATCCGGAACAAAATCTGAGGCTGAGAAAATAGTTACTACATTAAAAAGTAACAAGATCAATACTGATTTTTATTCTGAAAAATTTGCAACGGAAGGCGAATTTAAAAAATTGGCTTCAGAAAATAATATATTGCATATTGCTACACATGGTTTCTTTTTTCCTGATCCTGACCAGGTAAAAAAGACTGAGGATGTAGAGGTGGAAAAGGAAGTAGTGAACCAACCAATAGATCTGGCATCGCGTGGTGCTGAAAATGGTTACGGTGTATTTAGTTTTGTAGTAAATAAAAATCCGTTAATGCGATCAGGACTCGTTTTTGCGGGTGCAAATGGTGTTTGGAACCAGGCCGAACAAACTGAAGGTGACGACGGCGTACTTACCGCTCAGGAAGTAGCAAATATTGATATGAGAAAAGCCGGATTGGCTGTGCTTTCAGCTTGTGAAACCGGTTTGGGTGACATTAAAGGTAGTGAAGGTGTTTATGGATTACAACGCTCATTTAAAATGGCAGGTGTAAAGTTTATCATTATGAGTTTATGGCAAGTGCCTGATGCGGAAACAGAAGAGTTTATGGTGCTTTTTTATGATAAGCTCGTTAAAAACAAAAGTATAAAGCACGCGTTTTCCGAAGCTCAAATAGCTATGAGAAAAAAATACGATCCCTTTTATTGGGCGCCTTTTGTTTTAATTGAATAAAAAAAGCAAACACCGTTTAGATGTTTGCTTTAACTGTAAAAATTAAAAATGCTTTTAAGATACTGTTCTTATTTCTCGTATCCTTTTTTTTGTTGATGTGCTTATAGTAAATAATCAATAGCAATTTTTCTTCTACAGATGAAATGATGTTTAAGCGGGCAATATATCTTATCTTTTTACGTTTTACCTAAATTGATAGTATTTACAGGAGATAAGATTACAAAACTGCTTTGTTTGTTTTTGCTGTTGTATGCATTCAGACAGAATGCGCAAATATCATCGCAACGGTTTGAAAAAGATCTTTCCATTTCAAGCCAATATTTATTTTATAATGGAAAAATAATTTCTACAAAAGATTCCGGTTATTGTGTAGCAGAGCATCATAAAACTTCTAACGAATTCAGGGCTTTGTTAACCCGTTTTGATAAATTTGGGAACATAATTTGGAGTAATAACTACAGACATGTAACCGATTCTGCTCTTGAAACAGTTAATATACTTAAAGGCAAAGAAGGTGGTTTTATTATTTTTGGTGGGATTTCAAAAAGTAACACTCAATCAACTTCTTTTATAAAACCATTCATTTCTAAGATCGATTCGGCAGGAAATGTTTTATGGACAAGGATCTATCCACCATTAAATGGAATGATCTTGTCAGCCTGTGAAATGACTGATTCTACAATTGTTTTAATGCTATCTTATTACGCAACTTCTAATCCCATGTCCGTTTTACAAAAAGTCAGTAAAAATGGAATTATTCTTTGGTCAAAAAAAACTACTCAGGCCTTTCTTATAAAAGAAAAACCAAATGGTAACATTTTAGGCTTTGGAAGCGGGGCTACAATTGTAATAAAAGAGTTTGATAAATATGGTAACGATGTTGCTGAAAAAGCGTATACAAATCCAAATTGTTTTTTTAATGGCTGGTCGTTTGATATAAACAAAAAAGGTGAAGTGGCCGTGATATCTACTACTATGGATTCTACTGCATCAACTTCGGAATCTTATTATGTATTAAAATTAAATAGTAATGGCGGCGTTATTTTTTCAAATACCTATTCTTCAAGTGATGACTCAGTATATTATCAAACATTTTCGGGAGGATTTTCTAAAGACTGCGGTATATATTTAAATACACGGTTTACGAGGTTTTACGATATCGAACACAATGGAATGCTTAAACTGGATGGCATGGGAAATATTGAGTGGCATAAAGTATATAATTCACCCACACATGCTTTTGCTAATGATATTATAAATACACCGGATTATGGATATGCGTTACTAACTCATTATATGACAACTACAAATTTTTATGCGAGGATAGTTAAAACTGATGTATTAGGCAAAACCGCTTGCAATAATGATTCTTTGGTAAATTTGATCAAAACAAATGTGCCGCTTAGTATTGATTCTACATTGCATGCAACTTTGCCAATTTCAATTTATAATTTAAAAGACTTTGTTTTGAAAGATACAGTTATGACAAGCCTTGTAACACATTGTTCCGACCAAATTGTTTATCCGAATATTGAACTATGTGATACTGCTGCTTTAACAACCGGGATCAATGAAATTTTACACGCAAGTGTATTAAACGAAATAAAAATATTTCCAAATCCTTTTGTGGAAGAATTCACCATTAATTTTGCAGAGCTTGATAAATCAACGATGTTAGAAATGTATAATAGCCTGGGACAACTCGTTTATAATGTAGCTTTAACTGAAAAAGAAACAAAGATATATGTGCCTCAGAATTTAATATCAGGGATCTATTATCTGAAAGTAAATAGCAGTAAAGGAAATCACTCGCTTAAGATAATCAAGCAATAAAAAAAGCAAACACCGTTTAGATGTTTGCTTTAACTAAAAAATTAAGTCAGTAGTTATAGTGTTCCTCTTAAGGCTTGCTCTCTTTCAATAGATTCAAATAAGGCTTTAAAATTACCTGCACCAAATCCTTTTGCTCCCATACGCTGAATTACTTCATAAAAAAGAGTAGGGCGGTCTTCCACCGGTTTAGTAAAGATCTGTAATAAATAACCTTCTTCGTCAGCATCAACTAAAATAGATAAACGTTGAAGCTCTTTAATATCTTCTTTCATAATATCCATATGTACACCTAAACGACGTGGAATATCATCGTAATAAGCTTGCGGCGGCGGCGGTAAAAATTCAACACCACGTGCTTTTAATTCATTTACGGTTTTAATAATATCATCAGTAGCCAATGCTAAATGTTGTACTCCCGGACCTTCATAAAAATCAATATATTCTTCGATCTGCGATTTTTTCTTTCCTTCAGCAGGTTCGTTAATAGGGAATTTAATACGACCATTACCATTGCTCATTACCTTGCTCATTAAGGCAGAATATTCGGTGGTGATTTGTTTGTCGTCAAAGCTCAGGAAGTTTACAAAGCCCATTACTTTTTCATACCATTCTACAGTAGCGTTCATTTGATTCCAACCCACATTACCAACCATGTGATCAATAAATTTTAATCCAACAGGAGTTGGATTGTAATCACTTTTCCATTCTTTGTATCCCGGAAGAAAAGCCCCTTTGTAATTTTTGCGCTCTACAAACATGTGAATAGTTTCACCATAAGTATAAATACCGGAACGAACTACTTCGCCATGCTCATCTTTTTCAACGGTAGGCTCCATAAAGGGTTTTGCTCCGCGTTTTACAGTTTCTTCAAACGATTTACGCGCATCTTCTACCCAAAGTGCTGTAACTTTAACGCCATCACCATGTTTTTTTACGTGTTCACCAATTGGCGAATTGCTATTTAAAGCAGTGGTAAATACCAGGCGGATCTTATCTTGTTTTAAGACGTAAGAAGCACGATCTTTTAAACCAGTTTCTAACCCTGCATAGGCATGAGATTGGTAACCGAAAGCAGTTTTATAATAATGCGCAGCTTGCTTAGCGTTGCCAACATAAAACTCTACATAATCTGTTCCTAATAAAGGCAAAAAATCCTGTGCGCCTTCAAATATTTTTTCTAAACCGTATTCTACGTTTTTTATTTCTTTTGCCATTTTAAATTTATTTAAGGTTGTTAATAGATGTATTTAATTAATTGTAATAAGAACAATTAATTACTCCACATAGCCATAGAAAGGGCTCTTAATAGTTTGCGATTTGCCATTTTTGTATTTCAAATATAACTAATTTAGAAAACATTGCAAACGAATTATTGTTCACTAAAACAGATGTTTTTGTTGTATTTCGATATATTAACGCTTATTGCAAGTAAAGTGATGTATATAACACATTACTTTTGGAAAATAAATCTAATTTAAACGGTAAAAGAAGAAGAAAACTGCCGCAGCAGCCCATTTTTTATCAACGTTTTTTGCATAACCTATTGTAGAGTAGCTTTGGTTTTGCATTGTTCCATCACTTTTAATATAGCCAATGGTTGAATAGCTTTGGTTCTGAATTGTTCCATCACTTTTAATATAACCTATTGTTGAATAGCTTTGGTTCTGAACTGTTCCGTCTTCTTTAATATATCCTACTGTTGAATAACTTTGATTCTGAACAGTACCATCTTTTTTAATATAGCCAATGGTAGAGTAGCTCTGATTTTGAACTGTACCATCTTCTTTAATATAGCCAACAGTGCTGTAACTGCTGTTTTGAATAGTTTGAGAAAAACCTTTAAATGCTAATAATGCAAATGCAATTAAAAATAATTGTTTCATGTTATTTAGTTTTAAATTAAGTCACCATAAAGATCAAAATCATTTGCTTCGGTAATTTTTACCTTTGCAAAATCGCCAATACGCGCATAAGCATCGCCAACGGCTTTTACCAATACTTCATTGTCAACATCAGGACTGTCAAATTCTGTACGGCCAATAAAATATTCACCTTCTTTTCTATCAAATAAAACGTTATAGATTTGACCAACTTTTTGTTGATTTAACTTGTAAGAAATTTCTTGTTGCACAGCCATTACAGCATCTGCGCGTTTACGTTTTACTTTTTCAGAAACATCATCTTTTAATAAATGTGCATGTGTGTTCTCTTCATGCGAATAAGTAAATATCCCTAAACGTTCAAATTTACTTTCTTCTACCCAACGTAACATCTCTTCATGATCTTTGTCTGTTTCGCCCGGATAACCAGCAATTAAAGTTGTGCGTAAAGCAATACCCGGTACTTTATCACGAATTTTATTTACAAGATCAATTGTTTTTTGTTTGGTAATTCCACGACGCATACTGGTAAGCATATTATCACTAATGTGTTGTAAAGGCATATCCAGGTAATTACAAACGTTTGTTTTTGCTTTCATTACATCCAATACTTCCATCGGAAAACCACTTGGAAATGCATAATGCAAACGCAACCAATCAATACCTTCTACATCACTTAATTTGCTTATTAAATTAGCAAGTTCACGTTTTTTATAAATATCTAAACCATAATAGGTAAGATCTTGTGCA
>JBDSFC010000518.1:0-5256 GCA_039919745.1 Bacteroidia bacterium
GAGCTTACAGTGCATTACAACGCCAGGTTGGTATGGGCGCCGTTACATTAATGGCGCGTCACGAAATGATGGATGTTGTTACAATTGATGGAAAAGCCCGTGGTATTATTGCCCGCGACCTTGTTACTGGAAAACTACAACGCCATTTTGGCCATGCTGTTCTATTATGCACCGGTGGTTATGGTAACGTATTTTATTTATCTACAAACGCTATGGGCTGTAATGTTACAGCTGCATGGAAAGCACATAAAAAAGGCGCTTTCTTCGGAAACCCTTGTTACACACAAATTCACCCAACTTGTATCCCTGTTTCGGGAGATCATCAATCGAAATTAACGTTAATGTCAGAGTCGTTACGTAATGATGGAAGAATTTGGGTGCCAAAACAAAAAGACGATAAGCGCAAAGCAAAAGATATTCCTGAAGAAGAAAGAGATTATTATTTAGAGAGACGTTATCCTGCCTTTGGTAACTTAGTGCCGCGTGACGTTGCGAGCCGCGCTGCGAAAGAACGTTGCGACGCAGGTTATGGAGTAGGCTCATCTAAAATGGCGGTGTATCTTGACTTTGAAGCAAACATGATGCGCTACGGCCAGATCGAAGCAAACAAAAAGAATTTACACAATCCAGGTAAAGAAGAGATTCGCGCATTGGGAAAAGATGTTGTGAAAGAAAAATACGGTAACCTGTTTGATATGTACAAACAAATTACCGATGAAGATCCTTATGAAATGCCAATGCGTATTTATCCTGCGGTTCACTATACAATGGGTGGCCTTTGGGTTGATTATAATTTAATGACAACGGTTCCAGGCTTGTATGCTTTAGGTGAAGCAAACTTCTCAGATCATGGCGCTAACCGTTTGGGAGCTTCTGCATTAATGCAAGGTTTGGCCGATGGTTATTTTGTAATACCGTATACTATTGGTGAATATTTATCTGAAGAAATTCGTACCAAAGCAATTCCAACTGATAACGAAGCGTTTGTAAAAGCAGAAGCTGAGGTTCAGGAACGCATCAACAAATTATTCTCAATTAAAGGAACTAAAACAGTTGATCATTTCCACAAAGCATTAGGAAAGATCATGTGGGAAAAATGTGGTATGGCACGTAACGCAAAGGGCTTAACAGAAGCAATTGCAGAGATCCAACAATTGAAAAAAGATTTTTGGACCGATGTTCGTGTACCCGGTGAACAAAACGAATTTAATACTGAATTAGAAAAAGCACATCGTGTTGCAGACTTTATCGAGCTTGGAGAATTAATGTGCAAAGATGCATTGAACCGTAACGAAAGTTGTGGTGGTCACTTCCGCGAAGAGTACCAAACCGGAGAAGGAGAAGCAATGCGTGATGATGATAATTTTGCTTACGTTGCCGCATGGGAATACAAAAGCGATAGCAATTTTGAATTGCATAAAGAAGAATTGAAATTCGAGAATATTAAATTAGCACAACGTAATTACGCATAAACAAATAGAATTATGAGTCACGGAAATATGAATCTGACCTTAAAGGTTTGGAAACAAAAAAATAAAGACAGCAAAGGACGTTTTGAAACTTATGATGCTAAAGGCATTTCGCCCGACATGAGTTTTTTAGAAATGTTTGATGTTGTTAATGAACAATTGATCAGCAGCGGTAAGGAACCAATTGCATTTGATCACGATTGCCGCGAAGGTATTTGCGGTATGTGCAGTATGTATATCAATGGCCGTCCGCACGGTCCAAAAGGTGGCATCACAACTTGTCAGTTACACATGCGTAGTTTTAATAACGGCGATACAATTGTTGTTGAGCCATGGAGAGGCGCTGCCTTCCCGGTTATTAAAGATCTTGCAGTAGACCGTTCTTCGTTTGATAGAATTATGTCTGCCGGCGGTTTCGTTTCTGTAAACACAGGTAATGCAAAAGACGCCAACAATATTTTAATTCCTAAAGATGATGCAGATACTGCGTTTGATGCGGCAGCATGTATTGGTTGTGGCGCCTGCGTTGCAGCTTGTAAAAATTCAAGCGCTATGTTGTTTGTATCGGCAAAAGTTTCTCAATTATCTTTATTACCGCAAGGTAAAGTTGAAAAACAAGATCGTGTATTGAACATGGTAAAACAAATGGATGAAGAAGGATTTGGTAATTGTACTAATACCGGTGCTTGTGAAGCTGAGTGCCCGAAAAGTATTTCTCTTGAGAACATTGCACGCATGAACCGCGAATATTTAGGAGCAAGCTTTACGCAAAACAAAAAATAAAACTCTTTTGTCATGCTGACGAAGGAAGTATCTGCATATTAGATCCCTCGTGCCTCGGGATGACAAACACAAATTAAAAAGGCCGTTTCAAGAAATTCTGAAACGGCCTTTTTGTTTTTATTTAAACGTAAACTATAAATTCTGAAAGCAAGGTTTGTTTGGCGTTGGCAATTTAAAACTTAACGTTGCGCCATAAAAAAAGTACCAATCTTTAGTGCGAGGGTTGCCCCGCATATAACCATCAGCATACTCACCACTTACGCCATCTAAATAATCTGTAAATAATTTTCTCGGCGTCCATTCAACTCCCAAACCAAGTTTCTCGCCAAGATTCCATTTAAACCCAATGCCATAAGGCACATTAACCTGGTAGTATGGATGCCTTTTCGCAATTACACCACCGTGTAAATTATCTGACGATAGGCCACCATTATAACCGCTTACAGGATTAAAATGATAACCACCAATTCCTGCAAAAATAAACATGGTAAAACGATGCTTATCAATACCAATTCTATAATCAACAAAATTAAATTCTGCTAAAACATGAAGATCATAGATCTGTGATCTGAAATTTAAATTTCTTTCGAGCTGATCAAATTCTTTTGTTTTGGAATCATCACCCATAACAGTTCCGTAATTAAAACCGAAACGAAAAGCATATCTGTAATGTGTTGAGTACCTGAAAAAAACACCAACCGCTGGTTTTGACATTGAAAAATGGCCACGTGGATTAAGATCGCCAATGTAATAAGACGCACCGGCAAAAAGGCCTATTTCGCGTTGACGAAAGTTACGTTTCCTGGTTTGAGCCACACTGCTTATTGCCACCAGGCATAAAAAATATAAAACGGTCCTTTTTAACAAATCAACTAATAAAACGTAAAAATAAATGATTTATTGTGTTTTTTTTCTTTACTTCGGTTTCCGGAATGAAAAGACTAATTGCAATTTTATCCATTTTACTCCTAAAAAGCACTTTTTTGGCTCAAAAAAACGAAAATTTGTCCAAAAAGCAAAGAATTTTGCCCAAAATTAGCATGAAATCTGACACTGACCTTGTCTTTAACCGCTCAAGAATGATTTCAGAATTAGATAGTTTATTGCATCCTGAGCTTCAGATTGGCGGATATATTTCATCCTATTTTTCTACTAATGATGATGACAATTTACCTGGCGGTTTTGTTCAATTTCCAACGCTTGAACCAAGAAAAGATCAATTCTCATTAAACATGGCACTTATAAGCATGAGCTATAAAAGCCAGAACATAAGGGGAAATATTATTTTGCATTATGGCGACGTACCCGAAAGCTCGTGGCCACGTACGTTTAACCTCATCCAGGAAGCAAACGGCGGCTTCAAGATCTTTAAAAAACTTTGGTTTGATGCAGGATTCTTTAAAACACACATTGGGATCGAAAGCTTTCAACCCCGTGAGAACATTGCTTCCAGCATGTCTATCATGAATTTTTACGACCCTTATTTTTTGAGCGGAGTAAAGTTAACGTACTTAGCAAGCTCAAAACTTACATTACAGGTAAATGCATTTAATGGTTATAACGAATACCTGGATAATAATAAGAACAAGGCTTTTGGCTTTACGGCTATTTATAATGCAAACAAAAACTTATCGTTAACCTACAATCTTTTAACCTGCGATGAATCACCAGACAGCTCTGTAATTAAACACCAGCGCTATTGCAATAATTTTTACTCAACGTATCATTCAAACAAATTTACGATTGGTGTAGACGTGAATTTTGGCATTCAACAGCATTCCTTAAAAATGGATTCTTCTCAAACAGGTTATATGTATGGCGCTTTATTGGTTGCCAAATATCAATTGATCAAACAACTGTCAATTTACGCAAGACTCGAGCGGTTTTCTGACCCCAACCAGATCTTAAGCGGAACGTTGGATATTGGAGAATACATTGATGGAACAACGCTTGGCATAGAATTTACGCCGTATAAAACGGTAAGTTTTAATGCAGAGTGGCGGGTACTTGAATCTGATAAATTAATTTTTAAGCAGGGAAATAAAATGACAAATCAAAGAAATGAATTTAATCTTTGCTTAGATTTGTGGTTCTAAAAAGTGGACAAAAAAAATTCATATAAACCTATTGGCGTTTTTGATAGTGGCTTTGGCGGATTAACCGTTTTAAAAGAAATTGTGAAAGAAATGCCGCAGTATGACTATTTATACCTGGGCGATAATGCGCGCGCGCCTTATGGTTCGCGCAGTTTTGAAACTGTTTACGAATATACTTTGGAGTGCGTTAAACACCTCTTTGATATGGGTTGCGAATTGATCGTAGTGGCTTGTAACACCGCATCTGCAAAGGCGCTAAGAACCATTCAGCAAAAAGACCTTCCAAAAATTGATCCTTCTAAAAGAGTGTTGGGAGTAATAAGACCAACCACTGAAATTATAGGTAACTATAGCAAATCTGGCAATGTGGGTGTTTTAGGCACAGCGGGAACCGTTAGTTCGGCTTCTTATTTGGTTGAGATAAAAAAATTCTTCCCAAATTTAAAAGTATACCAGGAAGCTTGCCCTATGTGGGTTCCGTTGATAGAGAATAATGAGTATAATAACGAAGGCGCTGATTTTTTTATCAAAAGACATGTCACTAATTTATTGCAACAACAAAAAGCAATTGACGCTATTATTTTAGGCTGCACACATTACCCTTTGATCATAGATAAAATAAAAAAATATTTACCGGAAAATGTTCAGTTGCTTTCGCAAGGAACTATTGTTGCCAAAGGATTAAAAGATTATTTACAGCGCCATCCTGAAATGGAAGAAAAATGCAGCAAATTGGGAAACGTTAGTTTTTATACTACCGATCTTTCTGAAAGCTTTGACAAAGCAGCTACGTTATTTTATGGAAAAGAAGTAAGGTCAAAACACCTGCCACCTCATTAAAGGTTTTCGATCTTTTGGGTTTTACATTGCGTGAGGGATAGAACGAAAAGCCCGCAGCGAAGCGAGGA
>JBDSFC010000551.1:0-5163 GCA_039919745.1 Bacteroidia bacterium
ATTAATGAAACCAGTAACGATAAGGTTGGCCTTGCCCTTACGTATAATGATATTGGCGTGCTTTACCACAAGCAGGGCAATTTTTCAAAAGGGCTTTTCTTTTATAAAAAAAGTGCAGAGATCATCGAAAAAAGCGGCGACCAGGTGGGCATGGCACGGTCGTTAAATAATATTGCGGGTATTTACCAGAGTTCAGGTGACAATGATAAGGCACTTGATTTTTATTTAAGAAGTTTACAGATCTTAGAAAAGATAGATTTTAAACGTGGTTTTGTGCCAACGCTAAATAACATTGCTACCATTTACCTTGATAAAAAAGAATATAAAGCCGCAGAAGAGTACGCGTTAAGATCTTACAACATGGCAAAAGAACTGGATAGCCCACAGGGCCTGTTAAACGCCAGCGATAAACTGGCCAGGATCTATAATGCCACCGGCAGGTACAAAGAAGCTTTTGATATGCATGTGATCTTTAAACAAATGACCGATAAGATCAACAACGAAGATGCGCAGCGTGCCACCTTACAATTTGATTTTAATAAAAAAGCGGAAGTAGCAAAAGCGGAACAAAAACAACGCGATGAAATTAACGCCAGGGAAAAACAAAAACAAAGGATCATTACTTTTGCGGTGAGTTTTGGTTTATTGATAGTACTAATTTTTTCGGTGGTATTATTAAACCGTTACCGTTTAATTCAAAAACAAAAACAAATTATTGAAGAACAAAAACGTTTGGTAGAAGATAAACAAAAAGATATTTTAGATAGTATTACCTACGCTAAACGTATACAAACGTCGCTTTTACCAATGGAGAAATACATCGCGAAGTATTTAAATCGTGAAGAAAGGCCTAAATAAGATCCCTCCTTCGTCGGAATGACATGATAAAAACCATTAACGGTTTTTTTAAGCTTCGCTTTACGGCCTTAAATAAATTCTGTAAGATTTGTGGTTTTATTTTTTCTACTATTGGTTATTTTAAAATGTAAAACAACTAATGAATTTATGCATCTTGCCATTTTAAAATGACTTTGAGCCTTGACTAGTCTTTAATTCCAAAAGAAGTTCAATTCAAGGCGACAGCAAAAAAATAAAAACATCAAATCAAGGAATTTATTTTAAGCCTTGAATTTTTTGATTACTTTTTTGTTCAAGCAAAAAAGTAAGGCCCGAATTTATGAAATTAAAACTTTAATAAAAGAGTAATTCTAAAACACCAATTCCATTTTTATATCTGCCCGTATAAATTCAGAAGTACCCAAAGGCACTTCTACAAAACCCAATTTGCGGTACATGGCAATGGCTACTGCCGAGCCTTTAGTGTTTGAAAATAAAATAATTTTTTTAGCGCCCAGATCTTTTATGCTTTGTATAGATGCTTCGCTAATTATACGACCAATACTTAAGCCCCGGTAATCTTCATCTACCGCCAGTTTTATCATTTCATATACACCTTCTCCCATATTTAGATAAGCACAGGTGCCAACAGGGTAATTATTATGAAGGGCAATGTAAATTTTACCACCTTCTTTTAAAATATACCCTTCGGGATCTTCTACAGTTTTAATGTCTTCTTCTTCCATCACATATAAACGTGTTATCCACTGTTCGTTTATTTCTTTGAAACGAAATTTATGTTCGGGTTTGTATTCTACGATCTGTATTTGTGTTGTTGTCATTGTTAGTTACTTTCGCCTGTAAAACGGTTAAAGGTTTTCCAGTATTTATCTTTAAATATCGTATAGCTGAACTCTAACTGGCCGGCAAGGTCTGATTGCACTTGCGTCAGGATCTTTGAAGGTTTTTTAAATTCCCTGCAGGCAAAATAAATGTTTCGCACATTATCAGCGGTTTCCCTACCAACATTTAAATAGCCGTCAAAATCCTTAAGCTCCGCGGTTATTTTATCTTCAATATCATCAAGTTGTTGTTGTGTTTTTTTATCAGGCATCCCATTATTTCCATCCTTAAATTTAATTTCAATATCTATGATCCATGGATGCGATGCTTTACGATCCCATTTAAGAAGGTCAGTATTTATTACTCCGATCATGGGGTTACCATTTCTTAACTCAGCTTCAAAAGCAGAGTAGTTGTCTTTTTCGGTATTGTGTCTTGTACCTTCATATTTTTCAACAAATTCTTTTTCTCGCCAGATCAAAAAATCTTTTAGTTTTTCTATCGGAACCAATTCCTTTTTTGCTTCATTTTTACCGATGATCTCTAAATTATCAATAGTTGTTGCAAAATCCAATTCGCCAAGAAAGTTATCTAAGAATATGTACGTTCCGTTCAAAATGTTTTTTCTATTACGTTCGCTAAGATCATTATGAATAACAGTAATATCAATTTCATCAGGATATTCAGGAAGATCATTAGAATAAAAAGACAAATTCGTATCGTTAAATTTATCACCTCCCATTTCAATACTAAGCCTTTTAATATCCATTGCAGGTTTAAACGCGGTAAATTTCCAGCCTGCAATTGCCGGCGCAGAATTTATAAGTTCTTCAACAAAAATAAATTGTTTAAAGTTACCATCAGCTGTAATAATAAGTTCAGCAGTGGTATCATTAAGCATTCCTGCTAAAAAACAATACCCTTCCCGCAGCTCATTAAGTTTTGGTGAGATCTTATCTAAAAAGTTTTTTTCAATAATTTCTCTGTCACCAACAGCTTTAAAAAATTCTTTTTCATTTTTAGCGAACCAATTCCAGAAATCCTGGTAAGAGTTGATGGAGTTGTCTTTTTTAGAGAATATGTTTTTTAAAAAGCTCATTTTTCTGAATTTATAATTTATTAATTCAAATATAACTAATTCCAAAAACAAAAAAAGCCACCTCAATGAGATGGCTTTTAATTATCAATTTAAAATTTATTTTTAGTGATGTGCTTCGTGGGCAGCTTCTTTGTGCGTTGTATCATCCACAGTTGGTACTGCAGTTTCAACAGCCATTGTATCTTTTGCTTCTACATGCTCTTCTTTTGAATCAGCATTGTGCTCTTCGTGGCCAATTATTGGGTGTTTGCTGTGGTCGCCATGTTCGCAGGCTTCCATGCACTCTTTTGAGCAACCTTCTTTACACTCACAGTCACCATGCTTTTTAGGGTCGCAAAGACTTAAAAACAAGAACATAATAGTAAGGAAAACAGCCGCTAAAATAAATGGTACTGTAAACGAAACCGGCTTTGGTTCGTTTGAATGGTTATCGTGATCGTGGTGGTCGTGTGACATAGTTTAGTGTTTTAACATTGCGAAAATAGTAGAATAATTAAATTAAAAAAAATAAAATTGTGTTTAATTACTCTTTTATGAATTTATAAAAATAATTTCTTTGCCCTTCGCTTACTTTAATAACATAAAGTGCAGGGCTTAAGCCCGAAATATCAAGCGATTGGCCGCTAATACCCGAATCAAAACTACCGGCTTTTATACTTTTACCTGCCAGGTCTAAAATTTCAACTAAAAAGCTTCCTTTGCGCGAAAAGTTCAACCATAACTCATTTTTTCCCGGATTTGGATAGAATTCCATCGCGCTCAGGTCTGTATTTTCATGCACACCGGCTGTACTTATATAATTGTCTTTATATCTTACCTGGTTAGGTGTAAAATTAGTGCCGTTAAGTGTGCCGCTTATTTCTAAAAAAGGAATTTTACTGGTCTTTGTCATCCATTGGTAACTGCGTTGGTAGTTTAAAAAACCAAATGGAAAGGTTTGATATTTTACAGTGTCTTTTGAATATTGTGTTGAAACAATACGCAAACAACTATCTGTACCATAAGGCGTAGTAATTGTACCCCAGCCATCTACATTGGTAATACGATAACCCGTTTTAGAATAACGAATTGGTATAGCTGTTGTGGTTGGTGTAGAAAATTTAAACGTAGTACTATCATGATCTAAGTAATTTAAAGGAAAAACATACAATTCATCCTTATCAGAAAAATAAGCCGGCACCGGAATACTGCTAAAGGTCATGCCACTACCATCAGCAATAAATGCATTAAGAGGTGTGGTTTGCTTTTTATAATAGTTATAATATTTAGTAATGGTTAAAGGGCCTGCGCCTAATGTATCTGCGATCTTTTCGCCATACTCACCCGGACTGGTAAAAAAGAAAAAATAAGGTGTTTGACTTGATGGCTGAAAATTACGTACACCCTGGCTGGTAAAAACCAAAGAACTAAAGTTCCAGCTAAAATTGGCACCCGTTTGGGTATAATTTCCAACAGAACTTACTTGAGCGTTGGTATATCTTAATGTATCGCCTAATACAGGCATATTAGTGCTGGTTAAGATAATTGGCGATTGCGCCATTGAAAAGCCGGCAAATACAATGCTAAATGCAAAGAGGTAAATTTTACGCATGATTATGTTAATTTTGTTGTGAAATTAGGTATCTAAGATACTTAAATTATTCAATTACACGTTATATCCATATTGAAGATCTTCTTAAAATATATACTTCCTGTTTACTTACTGGTATTGGTGCCCGGGCTTTATTCACAATCAATAAGCCTTAAACTGGTAACTGCATCCCCTAAAAGTGTTGCAGGAAAATTAAATTACCAGAAAAAATTTAACACAAAAGCCGATGCCTTAAAAGAAATAGACAATGTTATTTTAACCCTGCAAAACAAAGGTTATTTATTAGCCGCCAGCGATAGTACTATAATTGACAGTACTTCTGTTACAGCTTATATTTCTGAAAATCAAATTCACAAAGTAGCTTATTTAAAATTAGGCAACCTTAACCCCAGCCTGGCTTCAAAACTGGGCATCAGCGAAAAATTATATTTTAATAAGCCTTTTAAGTACAAAGAAGTTGCCCGTGCTTTCGAAAAAATAATTTTGTATTATGAGAACAACGGTTACCCCTTTGTAGCTGTAAAGCTCGATTCTATTGCTACAGAAGAAGGACAACTCTCTGCTGTTTTAAATGTTGAGAAAAATAAATTATTTAAAATAGATTCGATAAATGTAATAGGCGACGCTAAAGTGAACAGAACGTTTTTGAACCGTTATTTAGGCGTTAGAGAAAATATGCCTTATAACGAAGAACTTTTAAAAAGCATTTCGCAAAAAGTAAAACAGTTACCCTTTGTTACCGAGAAACAAACGCAATTGGTACGTTTAACCAATAAGACCAATAAACTTATTT
>JBDSFC010000572.1:0-4926 GCA_039919745.1 Bacteroidia bacterium
GATATAAAATGACTGGAATTTATAGCAAATATTGGGGTTAACCGGATAATTTATAACTTTAGACATGCATCATTACAAGCTAAAGCACCATGAAGAACTATAAACCAGGTCTAATTATTTTTCCCATCTGCATTTTCATTTTTAGCTGTCAATCTTCCAGTTCATCAGTAGATTCCGGCGTGCCATACGATTCAGGCATCAGAACACAAACCATAACCGTTTACCAACCACCCATTGATACTACAATTGCAATAACACGAGCGAAAGGTAAAACATGGCTTTGTGAATTTTATGTAAACCGCATCCGTTTCTTATACAAATCAGGAAAAGACAGCCTGGTCATGAACTTTGATTCTGAGCGTGACATAAGAAGTAATGATTTGCTAAGTCCGCTGGGAACGCGTCTTGATAAATACAATTTTGCGTTTGAGAGAGATCCTGATGGACTTGCGGATTATTCGAAACGTACTTTACCCAATGCAGATTCAACCATGATCAGGATTATGAAAAGCACTACCTTATATGAGGGTTACTTGGTAAAGGTGAGTCTAAAAAAGCAATAAACCAGGGAAAAATGCAAGCGCAAAATATCAAATCTATATTGATTGTTTTTTTACTTATTTGTTTAAGTTGTTTATCATTTTTAATTTATCAAACTAACGATGAAAAGAAAAAAGTTAAGGAAGACCTAATTGAATTGTCCAATATTAAGTACGGCCTCTTCAACGTTGACGAATGGAAAAAAATATTAGCCAACATCCTCACAAAAAAAATAGAAGAATTTGAGTTAAAAGGAACGAGTAGAAAAGAAATGAAAAAGAAAATCTCGGGTTTTCTTTATAAAGTGATTACGGACTTTGAAAACGTTTACCAGGAAAATAATTCCGGGAGCATTGGTGGCTTTTTTAAAAACATTGGCGCAAAAGCATTTAACATTTTTGGCGAACTAAAAGAAAATATTCCAAGGTTTACCGATCAAATTCTGGATTTCGTTAATGATCCAAAGAACAAAAAAGCACTCAAGGGTTATTTGACAGAGAAACTTAATGAATACGCAGACAATACATTTTCTAAACTGGATTATACAACCCATGATTCCATTATAAAGAAATATAAATTTGAAGACAGGGCTACTACTATTACAGGCCTTAATACACAACTTACCGAACTACAGCAAAAAGCAAACATTTACAAATACGCGCTTGTAACGATAGCTATTTTAGTAATGGCATTTATTTTAAGCACTAAAGACGTCACCAAGATTGAGTTTATCTTACTGACCGCAACCTGTTTTTTATTTTTAATCCTTGGCTTAACCCTTCCAATGATTGAAATTGACGCGCGCGTATCTGCGATTAAACTGACATTGTTAGGCGAACAAATTAACTTCGAAGACCAAGTGCTGTATTACAAGAGCAAAAGTATTCTCGAAGTAATTCGCCTTATGCTTACGCAAGGGAGTTTTGACCTGATTTTAGTTGGGTTTCTTGTATTAGTCTTTAGCGTGCTGTTTCCATTATCGAAATTAATATCTTCTGTTTGCCTGGCCTTTTCCGAAAAGTTAAAATCAAATAAGGCTATTCACTTCTTAGTTTACAAGACAGGAAAATGGTCGATGGCTGACGTGATGGTAGTTGCTGTTTTCATGTCTTACCTTGGTTTTTCAGGTATCTTAACTGAACAGTTGCATCAATTGGATAACTTAAGTTCAAAGCTTGACGTTCTTACCACCAACAAATCCAGCCTGCAAACGGGCTTTTTTGCTTTCACAGCTTTTGCCTTACTGAGCCTTTTGACAACGAATAAATTAAAAAAGGATTAAAAGTAGCTAAACGAAAAATTATGCGCGGAAATCTCTGCCACAATTCAATGCCCGTTGTGTACCAAAAGATTGGTTGATGTGATCTTCGATCTTTTTAGTGAGTTCTGAAAGCTTTATGTGTTGGATTTCGGGCAAAGTAATTTTATATCAAAGATATAAAATGAGTGGAATTTATAGCAAATATTTGGTATAACAGGATAATTCATAACTTCACTTAATGCATTTTTCCGGTGGAATAAGCGGATGAAAGTTATTAAAAGATAAAAAATGAAAGTAAATTCTTGCCTTTTAACGGGCTATCCATTTGACGAACACAGTACCTTAACAACTGAAATCTCAAAACCTGTTCTTGAATATGAACATTCAGCAGCCGGCAAAGTAAAGATTGCCGTGCCAACGGCCATTTCGATTATTAACAGCAGACAATTAAAACATCCGGTTCTTGCCGGCATCTGTAGAAATGCTTTTGAAAATAATGTTGATCCGCCTATAATAGACACTCATTTTATGACTGTTGGTGTAAACAATATTGATTATCCTAATAACTTTAAGGAAAAAACTTTGCACCTTTTAAACTTCATGTATAAGAAAGGTGGAAAAAGCTATGAAGAGTTTCAGTTTGTTTCCACAAATGACTATCCAATAGCATTTGCGACTGACGAACAAGAGTTCACGAAAATCATAAAACATCTAGAAAGTAAGGGATTTATTGAAATTGGAAATGAATTGAAAATTTCCGGTTTTAGGATTTTGTTTAAAATTGTTAGAATGACAGACCTAGGCATTGAAGAAATTGAAAAAGACCTTCCGAAAATTCCATTAATTGGTTTGGTAGATCAGGAAATTTCCACAGGTGATTCGGATGTTGACAAAACTATTAACCACGCCAAAAAATTATTCTTTCACATACCCTCAAGTATGGACAACATGCGATCAGCATGTGAATCTCTGAGTTACGTGCTTGAACCTCTAAGGAAAGAATGCGAAAAACTGTTCTCAAAAGGCGATATCAGTGACTTCTTTCAAATAGTGAATGAGTTTGACATTAGGCATAATAAAAAATCTACAAAGGAAATGCAGCTTCCTGAACAACTTGAATGGGTATTTTATTCTTTGCTAAATACTATTAATACTTATACAAAACTTAAAAGTAGAAAAGCAATATAGTTTTAAAAAAGCCGATGGAAAAAGAATCTGTAATGTTGGCCCGTGCCTTTATGGAGAAAATAATAAATTTCTGCTATGTGTGTTTATGTGACGAAAAGGAATATCGAGCATTTGTTTTACATCCAATTTATAAGCATTATCATAATGTTGCATCTATTCAACGAGAAGATGAGATTAATTTCAATGATTTAGAAGGCGATGCACGAAAACGAAAAGAAAAACAAGAACGTTTAAAGGAAATTCCAGTTGTAAATGAGGCTCTTGAAATTTTCTCAGAATCAAAACAGACTTTAAACTGGACAAATAAAAAATTATATGAACGAATTGAAATAATTGAAAAATCAAAAAATTACTTGACATATTTTTCACCCTGAGTAAACTCAACTATTATTCAGACGCCTCCGAAGCCTTACATGGTTCACTTTATGGTTGTACATATGGTTTAGGTCTATTTGACCCGGACTTTAATCGGACGAAGCCTGAGGAGTTAGATAAAAAACTTTACAAAGAAAATGCTTGTGTTCTTTTAGACCTTGGGATGCTTATTCACGAGTCCTTCACGCTCATTTCTTATTCAACCGATATCAAAGAATTATGGAAACATTCTTACAATAACAGAGGGCAAGCACTAAATCTTCAATTCTATATTCTGGGAAAGAAGATTCCCGGAATTGATAAATAGTTTTGGGAGCTGAAACTAAAAAAAAACAGGTATAGTAAAGATCAAAAGGCATTTAACAGAACAGGAAGATATTTTTTATGCGGGAAGGAATTTTAGGTAAGCTACTACGATAAATATGACAACTGCTTTCTAACTCCGGTAGTATTTATTCGTAATGAAACCATTGCGGCACTAGCATTAAAATGTTCGGAAATCTCTTCAATGGTCATTTTCTGTTTTAATGCCCATAAAAGCCCATCCCTTGTAATCTGAAGTGTTGAGCCTAACTGATTAGCTTCTTCCTCCTGTTGTTTATCGTATGTGCGCATGAATTCCGGAAGATTAATTTCGCTATACTTATTCGGATGTTCGTGTTTACAAATTATGTGCGCGAGTTCGTGCATCATATTACTTTGTTGTCTTACTGTAGCTTGCAGTGGATTATGTATTATAATAGTTTTATTGTTTTTGTTCTTCATTGTAAGTGCAGACCAGCCAGAATCCTTACCGACCGACCCAATCAAATCCTTTAAATCTACTGTAGTACCAAAATAATCATGAGGTGTAAATACATTAACTCCCAAATGTTTTGCAAGTTCAAATCCACATAAATATCCGTGCGGCTCAAGTTTTAATTCACTTCGATAACCAACGGATATTTTTTCAGACTGCGATTTAAATCCCTTAGGAAGAAGACTAACCTTTGCCAAACGACTTATTTTGAATAAGCCATATCAATCATCTGAACTAACATATTAATTGTATTAATACCCAGTTCACGATCAGCTCTAAGATGAGCAACAATCTGATCTTTATTTGATTTAAGATCAAAGTTTCTTTTATCAACAATAAAAGTATCTGTCGGAGTCTCTAACCACCCACACAGTTTTATGAATGTATCTACGTCGGGAATTTTACCTTGTTCTATCCTTGAGAGTGTTGCGGGACTAATGCCGCCCGTTTCTTTAGAAATTTCACGCAAACCTTTATTTCCGCGTTTCTCTTTAAGCATTCCAGCTAGGAGTTCACTATTAAGCGTCGTTGCCATGTTAATAACTTTTATTAGTTAAACAATTGTTTCATTAATGAAACATAGTATATTTGTGCAACAAAAAGACAATCTGTACCACTGATGAAACAAAAGTAATGATAAAACTAATATAAATGAAGGAAATTTATGAAGATTTAAACATAATAGAACTAATAACGAAAAAAAGAGTCCAGATGTACTACCATCTGAACTCCTGTAGATGCTAAGCCTAGAAGCCCATTTACA
>JBDSFC010000035.1:0-3588 GCA_039919745.1 Bacteroidia bacterium
TTGAATACCAGTAATTTTCCTTTACGATCGTAGATATAACCACGCACAGGGTATTCGGTCATATAACGGAAGGCGTTTTTTTCGGCGTCCAATTTATACTGATCATCAATTACCTGGATATAAAATAAACGGCATAAATAAATGATCACGATCAAACAAAAAAATCCGCCAATAATTAATCTTCTATTTCCAAGTTGCGAATTAGTACTCATGATCTTTTACGATTAGTAAAAAACAAAAACTGGATCAGATAAACCAATACAAAAGTTCCTAAACTGCTTAACACTGCCCTGAAAAAAGTTCTGAAAAATTCAGAGAAACGAAATACCTCTAAATAGAAAAAGAAAAAATGGTGAATAATAATTAAAGTACCCGCATAACTTAAGAACCAGGCTAAACCCATATCATTAACCGTTGGTTGCACACCAGCATCATAACCATCACGTGGAGAAATAAATTTTAAAACATAATACCTGCTAAAACCCATCAATGTGCAGGCAGAAGTGTGAAGGCCTGAAGAATCAAAAAAGTAGTCGATACAAATTCCTAAAAAAAATGAAATAAATAAAACTGCAAGACGTGACAATTCAAAAGGCAGTAAAATAATTACCAAAACATAAGGCAGCAAAATAATGTAACTGGACAGGTTAATGTTTTGAATGATCAAAACCTGTACAAGGATCAATAGTATAAAACGAAAAATATTTTTAGCTATCTCAGTCGTCAATTTGTTTTTGTGTTAAGTTCTCTAATGAATCGCGTTCTGTTTTAAATTTATTTTTAATTACATAAACATGATTTACTTTTTTAAGATCGGCGCTTAATTTTATTTTAGCTGTGTAAAAACCTTCATTCTGGCGTTTTTCAAAACTTTCTACAAGACCTACCATTATCCCTTCAGGAAAAATGCCGGAAAGTTCGCTTGTAATTACCGTGTCACCGGCTTTTATTTTCGCGTGCGTTGGTATATCCGTTAATAAGCAATAACGGTAATCTTTACCATCCCAAATTAATGGGCCATAGCTTCCATCTTTTTTTAACTGGCAATTTACGCGAACATCTTTATGCAAGATGCTCATAACGCTTGCGAAGTTTCCGGATGCGTTAGTTACAATTCCAACAATACCTTCGCTGCTCATTACGGCCATGTCCTGCCCTATTCCCTGATCTTTACCAACATTAAGGGTTAAAAAATTACGGCGCTTGTTTACCGATGAGTTTACAACCTTTGCGCTCATAAAAGAATATTGTTGTTTGTACAACGTATCGTTCTTTTCAAATTCGCGTAAGGGCAAAATGGAATAATTTGATTTTAAAAAATTTCTTAGCACAGAATTTTCTAATGCCAGTTTATCATTCTCTTGTTTTAACGCGAAATAATCTTTTGTGTTTGCTGCTGCTGTGTAAATACCTGCAACCATATTATTCGAAGAATTTAAAACCTGTGAACCCTGGTAACCATTATCGTGCACCATAAACCAAATACTTATTGTTTGCAGGAACAAAAAAATAAATATAAAGTGATGTTTTAATACAAATGCAAGTAGGTTTCTCACGTGTTAAATTATTAGCGAGTGAAACAAAACGTGTCACTCTATAAAGCTACGATGCGCTTAAGTTTTTTACTTGATCAGGAAAGGGAATTTATGAACATTTTTAAGTGCAATTCCCGTACCACGCGCAACAGCACGAAGAGGATCTTCGCAAACGTGAACCGGTAATTTTGTTTTCATTGAGATACGTTTGTCAAGACCTCTTAACAAAGAACCCCCACCAGCCATAAAGATACCTTTACGATAAATATCGGCAGCTAACTCCGGAGGCGTCATCTCAAGAGCGTTTAAGATCGCCTCTTCAATTTTAGAAATAGATTTATCCAAACAATGTGCTATCTCAACATAACTGATATAAACTTCTTTTGGTATACCGCTCATTAAGTCACGCCCTTGTACAGCAAAGTCTGCAGGTGGATTATCGATCTCTGTCATGGCAGCGCCTACTTCAATTTTTACTCTCTCGGCACTACGTTCACCAATTAAAATATTGTGTTGACGACGCATGTATTCTTCAATATTCGCATTAAAATCATCACCCGCAATACGCGTTGATTTATCGCAAACGATACCGCCTAATGCAATTACGGCAATTTCAGATGTACCACCACCAATATCAATGATCATATTTCCCATTGGCTCTTCAACATCAATACCCATACCAATAGCAGCAGCCATAGGTTCGTGGATCATATAAACTTCTTTTGCACCCGCGTGTTCAGCGCTATCTCGAACAGCACGTTTCTCAACCTCAGTAATACCACTTGGAATACAAATTACCATACGTAATGATGGTTTAAAAAAACGATTTCCCGGATTGATCATTTTGATCATGCCTTTTATCATTTCTTCAGCAGCCTGGAAATCTGCAATAACTCCGTCTTTCAAGGGACGAATTGTTTTTATATTTTCGTGTGTTTTACCATGCATCATTTGTGCCTGGCGCCCAACGGCAATAACTCTTCCCGTAGTTCTGTCAACAGCAACTATACTGGGTTCATCAACTACAACTTTATCGTTATGAATAATAATTGTATTTGCAGTTCCTAAGTCAATTGCAATATCCTGGGTTAAAAAGTCAAATAAAGCCATATAAAATATAAAGAATAAGTCGTAAAGTTATAAAATAAGAAAGGCAGTTGCTAATGGAAAAACAGCATTTCTAAGAAAGATTTAAAGAAGAAGTTAACACTCGATATTTCAGGTTTCTGGTTTAAAGTTTCTAGTTTCAAACAAGAAATCAGGAACAGGAAACGCGAAACTAGTAACCTAATATTTTAAGCATGCTCTTATAGCTTTGTTCTTTTGCAAAAAGGCGTGTTGTAATTTCTCCATCTTCATCGCGGTCTATCAATACATGTTTTGGCGCAGGAATTAAACAATGTTGCGTGCCACCATAACCACTTAAAGCTTCCTGATAAGCCCCGGTATGAAAGAAACCTACGTATTGTGGCTCTTTTTGGTTCTTATCAATCAAAGGTAAAAATACCTGGTTGGTATGTGCTTCGGTATTATAATAATCCATGCTGTCGCAGGTCATACCTCCCAAATTCACTGGGCCGTAGGGCTTTTCCCAATGGTTAATGGCCAGCAAAATAAAACGTTGGTTAATGCCCCATGTATCAGGAAGTGTGGTGATGAAACTGCTGTCAATAAAGTACCATGTCTCACGATCATTCTGTTGTTTTTGATCAACTACCGAATACAAAGTAGCGCCGCTTTCTCCAACAGTATAAGAACCAAATTCGGTAAAAATATTTGGCTCAGGAATATCGTTTTGCTCACAAAAAGATTTTATCTGCGCAACAATTTCTTCGATCATGTATTCGTAATCGTATTCAAAACCTAATGATGTACGAATTGGCATGCCACCACCAATGTTTAAAGAATCAAGTGTGGGGCAATCTTCGCGCAACTCTTTATAGATCTCCAAACATTTATTTAATTCTGTCCAATAATATATAGTATCCTTAATACCATTATTGATGAAGAAATGTAAAAGCTTTAGTTCAAACTTTGGATTGTTTTGTATTTT
>JBDSFC010000057.1:0-3090 GCA_039919745.1 Bacteroidia bacterium
GCAGGTCGTAACGATTCCTTAAAATAACCTTTGTAATATAAACTGTCTATTTGATTTGGGATATTTAACCAACCGTGCAAACTTGTGCTTAAATTTTTAAAGCCGGTGTAAGGAAAAGAATAATAAGGATCGTAATAAAAATGGTTAATCCGCGGATCAATTTTATTGAATTGAGAACGTAGTTCAGGAATTGAAAGGAAAGGAAAATAATTATTGAATTCTTTTATTTCACCGCTGTTAAAACCAAGGTAATGGTAATCTATTTCATAAATTAAATGCTTTGGTGCTTTACTTTTTACGAGATATGTTTTCAACGCGGCATATGCTACCTGTGGATTGGCACCGGCTAAACTTAGATTAAAAGAATTTGATCCTGTTAAACTATCAAATAGCTTTGTGTCATAATGCATTTCGGCGCGTGATGAACCCAAAAACAGAACATTAAAATTATTTTCTTTTAAAAAGGCAGTAGTATATTTACCATAATAGCCCTTAGTTTGCTTTAATAAACCCTTATAATGAAGGTATCTCAAACCAAAAAGCAAAAGCGTAATTATGCTAAAATATGTAATTATTTTTTTTATCAAAATTGAAAATAAATAAATGTATTAGCGGAAAAATTCCCTAAAATAAAGATCAGAACAACAAAAAGTATAAAAGCCAAAGGTTTTAAAACAGCGTATGTTTTTTGGTATTTATTTACAATGGCATATTCTTCGTTAAGCTCTTTAATGAACAAAATGCCTATTACAAAAAACATGAAGAAAAAATAAAGCCTGTCCTGGTAATTTAAAAATGTATTTATTGAAAAATTTAATAGCTCGGTTGAAAATAGTTTATGATATATGTATTTAAGGTCTGTTATGTTTTTTGCCCTGAAGGCGATAAGACTGATCGTGTGAAATCCCAATAAATAAAGATGCCCCAACAAGGCCGGGACTTTTATGTTTGGAAATTTTTTACAAAGAAAGATCTCTAAAATATAAAAAACTCCATGCAATGTTCCCCAGATAATAAAGGTAAAGTTGGCGCCATGCCAAAAACCACTAATAACAAAAACCAAAAATATGTTTAAGATCCAGCGACTATAACTTACCCGACTTCCACCTAACCCAATGTATAAATAATCGCGAAACCAGGTTGTAATGCTTATATGATTGCGTTGCCAAAACTCATGTAAGGACCTTGAAAACAAAGGCCGCCGCCAGTTTAAAGTTAAATTAATATTAAATAATTTGGCCACACCCGTTGCAATATCGCTGTAACCACTAAAATCACAATAAACCTGTATCACAAATAAAAAACCCGCGACTAATAGTTCAAAACCGGTAAATGCGTTAACGTTATTAAAAACAGGTGTTACAATTAAATTTAAATTATCAGCAATAACCAGTTTTTTAAAATAGCCCCAAATAACCAATGTGGCAAATTGTTGCCAGTTAATGTTCTTAAAATAAGTAACGATCTTAAATTGCGGCATAAGATCGCTATATCTTACAATTGGACCAGCCACCATGTGTGGAAAGAAAGAGACGAACAATAAAAAATCAGAGAATTTGTCGTCTGCTTTGTATTTTCCCCGGTAAACATCAATGGTATAGCTTAGTGATTGAAAAGTATAAAAAGATAAACCCGCAGGAATAATAAATTGATTTAAGATTGAAGATTTAAGATTAAAGATTTCTACTGAAGAATTGTATGCAAAAACAAAATATTTAAATATAAAAAGTACCCCAAGATTACTTACCAGGCTTAAGACAAGAAATATTTTTTTATTTTTTTGTTTTTCTGTTGTGGAAATTTTTCTCGCCAGAAAATAATCAATACCTGAAGTACCAATTAACAATAGCAAAAACCAGGGATTGTAACTGTAATAAAAATAATAAGACGCTAGTAATAAGAAGTAGTTGCGGTATTTTGAAGGAGTTATCCAATAAATAATAAAAACAAGTGGTAAAAAAACAGTAAATATGAGCGAGTTAAATAACAAATTAAATTATTTTTTTTCTTAATTGTTTTATCTCACTTTTATGCTTTTTACTTTCTGTTTTTTTTCTGATAGACGATTTAGAAGGTTTTGTAGCTACACGTTTTTTTACGGGCTTTAATAATTTGTTTAGCAGGTCTATTAGTTTTTTGGAAGCGATCTCTTTATTTCCTAATTGAGAGCGATCCGTATTACCAAGTACTTTTATTAATGTACCATCGATAAAATCGGGATATTTTTTAAAAATGATCTTTTTTTGAAACTCCGTTAGAGCTCTTGAAGTATTTACGTTAAACTCCAATTCTACTTTGGTCTCTACCTTATTTACATTTTGCCCTCCTTTGCCACCTGAGCGGGAAGTTTTAAAACTGAGTTCTTTCGAAACTATTTGATCTGTTTGTTGTTCTGTTAACATAATAAGTTTGATAACAATTTGAAAGTACAAAAAATACCTGATTGGATAATTTTAATTTTATAAACATGATGCGGTTGTTTTTTGCTTTTTACTTTTTAGCTCATGTTTCTTTTGCGCAAATAACAACCGTACATCAATGCAAATACCGTTTTGACAATTACCTTAATTTTAAAGGTTCGTTAAATCACCGGGTAGAATTTCAAAAAGAAGTTATTTATATTAAAAACGCTACCGGTAAAAAAATCCTCGCTATTTATGCTGCTGAAATACCAATGCTGGCTAAATTTTTCACTAACACATCATTTTCAAAGCAGGAAAAACTATTAAAATTTAAAGGGCTTAAAATTTTAAAGGCTCCACAACGTGATAGTATTTTAGCAAAGGTAAATGATAAAAGAGCAAATTTATATAAATTGAAAGGTTTGCCGCTTAGCGGTTACCGTGTGGCTATTGATCCCGGACACTCTGCAACAACGCTTAGTGAGGCAGAGATCGAACAAAAATTCCTGTATTTTGTAAAAGACAGTATCAATCACCCAAACGATAGCATTAAATTATTTGAAAGTGTATTAACGTTCAATACCGCGCAGTTGCTTCAAAAAATGCTGGAAGAGCAGGGCGCTAAAGTTATGATCACACGTTCGCAAAATAATTTTAGTTCATTTAACTGTACATATACAACCTGGTT
>JBDSFC010000073.1:0-3816 GCA_039919745.1 Bacteroidia bacterium
AATAGTATGGCAAAAATATTTGTGGATACAGATGTATGCTTAGATCTTTTATCCGGAAGAAAGCCTTTTAACGCAGTTGCTGAAAAATTATTTTCTCTGGCTGATCTTGGTAAAATAAAAATTTGCGTTTCTTCGCTTTCTTTTGCAAATATAGATTATGTATTGCGCTCTCAATATTCGGCTAATAATTCGCGCCAAACGCTTGCAAGGTTTAAAATATTAGTTACGGTATTGCCAGTAGATACAAGAACTATTGACCTTGCAATAGCTTCCGATTTTAGTGATTTTGAAGATGCGATACAATATTTTTCTGCCATAGAAAATGGCATAACTATTATTGTAACACGGAATATAAAGGATTTTAAAAAATCAACAATAAAAGTAGTAACGCCAGAGACTTACCTTGCAAAGCCACATTAAAAGCTATAACCAGCCGTTAAATTTCCAGTAAACTCGCTAAGCATAAATCCATTGCTAACAACTTTTGGTTTGTTTACATAATTACAACTTAAGCCAAAATTTGGTCGTCCATATTTGGTCTGTTTTGTTTTTGGTTTAAAATTGACCATTAAACGCTCGCTAAATACCATGCCGTTATTTACATTATTAGTATATGCGGCATTGAATAAACTACCAGCACTTATAGTTAAAGCATTTTTAAAAAATGGTTTACTTAAGTTTAAACCAGGACCGTAAAATAAATTATTAATATTTTGACCAACAGTCTTATTTGCATTAGCGGTAAAACTAATTGTGAATTTACTTGGTGTATGTGATACCGCATAAGATAAATTGCCGTTGTAAACTGTAGTGCTTGGTAAAATGGTGTTTGCCATTGTTTGAGCACTTATTATTGTACTTCCATTTAATGAAATACTATTTCTATAATCGCCTTTGGTAAAATTATAACTCGTCATAAAATTACCGCTTTGAGAAATTTGGTAAAACCTTAAAGTATCCGCAGGTGTTAAAGCATAGAAGGGGTCAGTGTTTGGTCTATTCCGAGTAAAACTCGTAAAATTAGAATATGAACCGTTTAAAAGCCAATGCGTGTTTGGTGCAAAACTAATATTAGCAGATCCAATCACCCGACGAGTCGTATTTAATTTTTCGTTATTAATATTATTACGTTGAAGACCTCCGTTTAATGAAATATTTAATTTGCTTTTTAATAAGCGTAGTTGTGGAGCTAAAGTTACATTCTCGAAATCATTATTAAAATAAAATGCGCCAAGGGTTGTGTAACCAGGTTCGATGCGTTCATAATTAGCTGAAATACTGAATATTTTTTTAGTAAAAGCTAAAGATGTCTTATACGCTGCAAAAAATTCTGTTGTTGTTCGTTGCTGTAATAAAAATGGAGGGTATTTATTTTGGATTTGATCCTTTTCTCGTATTTCACTCAAACTATTTCTGGTCATGCCGGATAATGCATATTCGGCATTTATGCTGAAAATTTTTAATATAGGTGCCTTGGCTTGTAAACTGATAACAGTACCTTCTTGTGGTTGTAGTGAAGTGCTTTCCGGTATATAAGATAAACTATTAGAATAATCCTTTGCTTTAAAAATTGTACCAAATGCTGAGTAACCATTTTTTTCATATCCAATCTTAGCACCAATGCCCATTCGTTTATAACTCATGTTGGCATCACTTTCTTTTTCAAAATCGTAACCAACGGCTTTTTTAAATTGACCGTATAAAAAAATGATCTTCCAATTCTTTGGTGAAAGCTCAGCCCCTCCTCCCAGGAATGGATAACCAGATAAAGTGTATTGTGAAAAATTTACGTTACTCCAACCGGCATAAAGTTTAACCCATTTGTAAGTTGGTGTTACTCCATATTGATTAAATGGCTGGCTATATGTTCTTGATTGATTACTTATTTGATAAGAAAAAGGGAAGCTCCAGCCTAACATCCCGATCGTAAGATTTCCGGCTGCATACCAGGAAAAAGGATCGCGTTTTGAAGCCGGGTTATTTGTGTTTAAATAAATTGTATTCAAATTAATCCCCCCATTAACTGTTACCATATCTTTTTTTCCTATTTTCTCAAGGTCTTGTGAAACAAGCCGGAAGCTAATAAGTGTTAGTAGTAAAGATGTATAGGATAATTTGCGATTCATTAATTCGTTATAATAAATCCTTTTTGTTTAGCATCAAATTCAGCAATTACTTTTATAAAATAATTTCCTGGTGTATTAATTGGCATATTAATTGGGATAGTTGCACTATCACCATATTGGGCTGGCGCCTGAAATACTTCAGAGCCTGTTGTAGTGTTTATTTTTATTACAAAAGTCTGCTTTTTATAAAATTCTAATACCACATTAAATTGTCCACTGTTTGGGTTTGGATATAGGCTAAATGTTTTAATCCCTCTATAAGCTCCATTTTTAATAGCAGTTGAATCGTATTTTATAAAATGAACCAATTTATTTAAAGAATCAGCACATGATCCAAAATAGGCAATAGCTTTTACATAAAAATTTCCTGTATCAGAACTTATAATAATTGGAGAAAACGGATTTGAATTATTTATTATTTGAATTCCTGGCGGGAAGCGCCATTTTATTGAGTCAGGTCTTGGATTACTAATGTCAACGATTACAAAAGTATCGGCCTGCATCATTGTACTATTCACAATAAATCGACAGTTGGCATTTGACTTGTTGGAGTGATTGCTCCATTTGCATTATGGATACAACCTAACGCGTCTTTTATAATGAACTGATAATTACCAAAACCAAGATTTGTGAATGTATTTGTTGTTTGATAAGTTGCACCGTTATTTATAGAATATTTATACGGCGGTATCCCACCTTTTCCAAAAACCTGGATCTGCCCACTCGGATTCTGCGGGTCACAATTTTTAAAAGTAGCAATTGAATCATTTAAAGCTGTTGGAACCGTAATTTTTACAGTATCTATTCCTACACAATTTGCATTATCGGTAATCGTAACTACATATTTTATAGTTGAAGTATTATTTGTAAAGGTTGCTGAATTTGAATTTCCTCCAGCGTTACTCCACGCATAAACGAATGGTGCGGTGCCTCCAATTGGTGAAGCCGTTAATGCTATTGAACTTCCATTACAAATTGTACTATCGTTTGTGGTGTTTAATGAGAGCGTATTTAATAACTGAACGTTTACACTGTCTTTGATCTTGCATCCATTTACTGTATTTGTAACAATAGCATAATATAACGCCGGCTGGTTTATGATAGCAGGATTTGAAGTTGTAAACGAAATAGAAGGAGCAAGCCATTGAACAATAGTACTCGGAGTACTGCTACTTGCCTGAAGCGTGGTTATATTAAATGAACAATTAATTACCGGCGAATTATTTCCTAACGTTATAGTTGGTACTATTTTGTCTGAAAGTATTTGTCCAAAAAAGGATTGATTATTACAACCTGTAACAGTATCATTAACCAGAAGTTGATATACTCCTGGCAATTTTGCATAATAAGGATTGATGACAGTGTCACCAACTGGTCGTTTCCATTTAATCTTAGTAGAAGCTCCGGCAAACGCTGATAATAAAATGGAATCGTTATAACAGGTAATTGGTATAAATTGAGGAAGTCCAATAGTTGGAGTGACTAGCGCACTATTCAAAGTGTAAGAAGGAGACGTGTTGTTAGAAATAACAGATGTTGTATAGCTATTAGTACAACCATTTAAAAGACTTTTATTTTTTACGACTACAGTCAAGCTGGAGTTTACGATAATTGGTAATGAATAAATGTTATTTCCGATCATCCAATATAAACTATCGTTGCAGGGTTGAATAGGGCAGGAAGTAGCATT
>JBDSFC010000090.1:0-3831 GCA_039919745.1 Bacteroidia bacterium
ATTGGCAATAAAATAAAAGCCGCCGCTATTATCATCAGTAATACTAATTGGTGTTGATCCAGGAGTTCCGGTCCAAATATCTTTCAAAATACTTGCGCTTCCAACTACCGTATCTGTTTTAAAAATCTCCTGGCCATTTGTTGGTGAAGTAGCAGCAAAATAAGCGGTATTGGAAATAATTGTAAAACCTGTATTAAGAGTTAAGTTTGGGATTGCGCTTATTTGATAAGTACCGGCATTGGTACCATCTGTTATCCATATCTCATTATAACCGGAAGTAAATAAAACTCTTCCTTTAAAAAGAGTAAAACTTGTACCTGTTATAGGTGTATTTGTAGTTACAGGAATGATCTTATTTGTACCGGTTGTAGTGCCATTACTAAACCATAATACGCTACCACCCGCTCCATCGTTCGCTGGAAAAATCAATCCTCCATTATAAGCTATCGCACCGGCCAAAAGGTTAGTTGGATTCATGCCAGAACCTGGCCCTGCATTTATATCTTTTAATAATTGAGGTATTTGTGCAAAAACAGTTGTTGAAATGATCAACAATAAAATTATAATTTTTTTCACGCTAATTGTATTTATAATTAAATGTAGTGAAATAAATGTATTCCCGCAAATTCAGAGTGTTTTACCGTTTTGAATATATAACTGGTAAGGTATATTGAGTATTTGAAAAATAAATTTTATTTTTCTTCTTTCATTTTCAAAGCCAATACATAGCGTATCTCTGAAAAAGAAATGTCTGAAGGCAAATTACTTTTAATTGGATTTAATCCTGCGGCCTTGTCAAATTTTTCAAGCGCTTTCATTATCTTTTTTTGCTTATCCTCTGAAACTAATTTATTAATATTAATTTCTCCACTTGATACGTAAGGCGTTAAATGACTTTCTAAAGTTGTGATAGTATAACCGCGAATAGATGCAATTTCCTGCAAGCTCATACCTTCTTTAAATAATCTGTAAGTTTGTTCTTTACTGCTTATTTTTTGTTCTTTTTCTCCGGCTACTGCTTTCTCTTTTTTTGCTTTCTTTTCTTTCTTGGGAGATTTTGCATCCATGTTTGATTCAAGATCATGCTCAGACATATAATCTTTAATGATACTTAAGAACTGATCGCCAAATGCTTCTACCCTTGCTTCACCAAAACCGCTTATCTGCATTAACTGCCCGGTTGTAGTTGGTAAAAATTCTGTGAGTTCTTTTAAAGCTTTATTATTGGCCACCATGTAAATTGGCTTTTGTTCCTCATTACAAATATCATCGCGCAACAATAATAATTTTTTATACAAAACCGGGTGACTAATATCACTCGAAATTTTTGCATTACGCGCATTCTCATAAATATTTATTCTAATAGCAGGATAGACAATTTTTAGTTTTGCTTTTAAAAACTCATGCAAATTAAAACCATGCTCACTCGATCTGAATAAGGCATTCTTCGTAAATACCTGCTCAAACAAGCTTTGCATTTCAGCATTTATTTCTTCTGCTGCTTCTTTACTTTCTGTTGTGAATGGAATATTCTTAAGTAAAAAGATCACTTCACTTAACTCATTTTGAAAATAGGCCGACGCCTGATTTAAGCGCTTCCCAAGTGTTTCGTCATATTCAACATTAGAAGCAGTAGAAATTAAATTACCCAATTGGTTTTTAAATTTTACACTTACTTCATTAAGGGAATCCAACTTTAAAAAGAATTTTCCACTCCACTCATCTACCGAAGCATGTAAACGCGTTTTATATAATTGAAATAATCCCGCAAGATCTCTTCTCACATAAATTATATCTGTAAGATCAAATAACCCTAACAAAATAGTTTTTATGTATTCTTCTTTTGATGATCTGAAAATTGTTTCGATCGCTTTTTGATCTTGCTTGGTAGAAGAAAAATTAAGGATGTTTTTATCATTAAATAAAGTATCTGCATTTATTTTTGAACTAAGTGTCAATCCCTGCAAGCTACGACAACGGCTCAAGGCAACATACACCTGTCCTGCGCTAAAAGAATGCGCGGCATCTATTATTACTTTTTCGAACGTTAAACCCTGGCTTTTATGAATAGTAATAGCCCAGGCTAAACGTAAAGGATATTGTGAGAAGGTTCCTAAGATCTCTTCTTCAATAACTTTGGTTTCTTTATTTAACTTATATGAAACATTGGTCCATGCTTCTTTATTCACTTCTATCTCAGCATGATCTTCTTCGCACTTAATTTTAATGACCGAATCACTTAAATACGTTACAACACCAATTTTACCATTATAATAATTTTTTTCAGTATTATTTTTAAGGAACATCACGCGTGTGCCTTTTTTTAAATTTAGTGCTTCATCTGCCGGATAATTTTTTTCATTAAAGATGCCTTCCGTTTTACTCTTAAATGTATATGTTTTATCATTTAACGCATTCAACAATCTTTGATTGATCTCATCTGCTTTTTGATTGTGTGTTGTAAGCGTAATGTTATCAAGTATAAATTCATTTGGCAGTTCGGGTTTATAATGCGCATTTAAGTTTTCAAGACCTTGCATACTTAAATTATTATTGCGCACTTTATTTAAGATATCAATAAAATCCTGGTCTTTTTGACGATAAATTTTTTCCAGTTCAATATAAACCGCCGGATCATTTTTAAATACCAGGCTATCAAAAAAATACGGACTTTGATAAATATGACTTAACAATTTCCATTCTTCATGATTAACAACAGGTGGTAATTGGTGCATATCACCAATAAACATTACCTGCACACCACCAAAAGGCAAATGTGTTTTTTTGCGGGTTGTGCGAAGTACAAGATCGATCTGATCAAGAAGGTCAGCCCGCACCATACTTATTTCATCAATTACCAATAATTCTAATTTTCTGAAAATAGAAAGTCGCAAACTATTGTATTTAAACGAAGCAATGGAAGTTTTTGAAAAATCTGCCTGCCCTTCTAAATTTAAAGCCGGTAAAAAAGGTGCGAAAGCAAATTGGAAAAATGAATGAATGGTTGTACCGCCCGCGTTTATTGCAGCAACCCCTGTAGGTGCCACTACAGCCATTTGCTTAATAGTATTTTCTCTTATGTGTTTTAATAAAGTTGTTTTACCGGTACCTGCCTTTCCTGTTAAAAAAATTGGCTGGTTGGTTTGGTTAACAAAATTTAAAACGTATTCAAATTGTGAATTAATTTCTATAGTACTCATTCGCTCACAAAATAAAGCAAAATTTAGAAATTTTGAACGTACAAATTATAAGAAAATATACAGTTGCGAAACTGGCATCAACCCGAGTATTTAATATTTGCCTCAGCTAGTTTTTCAAACACAGAAAGCATTAGTTCTGAACGCGATTCCGAACGCGATCCTTTAAAGTTGATAATATCAAACCAAAAAATGATTAATAATTTTGCTTTATCACCACTTAAAGAATCTATAATTACTTTTACTTTTTTGCCATTACCCGTATTTACAAAGTCAAATGCGCTAATAGTATCTGAAATAATTTTAATAGCCTTTTTAGTATCTTCTATATTTACGCTGATGGTAAATTCCTGTCGCGAATTATTATCGTCATTTAAATATTTTATTAAGGGATTTTTGATGATAGATGAATTCGGGATCATGATCATTTTTCCATTTTCAGCTTCAACCGTTGTTTGACGCATGGTCATATCTTTTACTACGCCTTTTACGCCATCGCATTCAATTACATTACCAACCCTGTATGGCCTGCTAAAAGCCAAAATCAAGCCGGATAAAAAATTTTCGCCAATATCTTTTAAAGCAAAACCAACTATAAATGTTGTTATACCTGCGCCCGCAAGGATCTTATTGG
>JBDSFC010000595.1:0-3519 GCA_039919745.1 Bacteroidia bacterium
GTTTTTATCGTTCACAAAACACGTAGTGACAATAACCATTTTTAAATCTGGTATCACACAAATAAGCTGACCTCCATAACCTGAAGCGACAAATGCTTGGTGACCATTCGTTTTTCTTCTCCACCAATAATAACCATATCCATTTGCGCCGGGCAAAACATCCCATTCATTTAATTTTGCCTGTTCGCTTGTAGATGCATTGATCCAGGACTTCGAAATAAGTTGTTTACCGTTTACTTTACCTTCGTTTAAATATAATAAACCAAATTTCATCATATCCCTTGCTTTCAAAGATAATTCTGTACCTCCGGCATTTCTTCCAAGCCCATCGCTTGTCCACGATGTTACAGTTATTCCTAAAGGTTTAAATAAAGTGCTGTCTGCAAAATTTTGCAAACTAGTTTTTACGTATTTAGAAACGATAACACCTACAAGATGAGAACCCCCTGTGCAATATCTGAACCTTGTACCCGGCGAAGTTTCAAAAGGTAGGTCCATCATGTATCTTGCGGGATCGGATGAATTATGGAAGGCTTGTGTACACATACGGTTATTATCGTCCCACAAAAAGCCACTTTGCATAGTTATGAGGTCCCATAAGGTTAATGTACGTTTAAGTGAATCGTTGTTCTTTATAAAATCAGGAAACCAGATGTTTTTATTTTTAGTAAGATCTTTATCGTATTCAGGTAATAATTTTACAACCGGTGTTTTTAGATCAGGCAATAGCCCTTTATCAAATGCAATTCCCGCTAAGGCAGAAACAATTGTTTTGGTAACAGACTTAACTTTAAAAGCGGTATTCTCGTTAGCGCCACCAAAATATTCTTCATAAACAAGGCCATTCTTGCGCCATACCAGCATTGAACCAAGACTCGGAATGCTATCGTGTGCCTCTTTACTAATATTCTTAAAAAAATTAGCTTTATAATCATGGTCTGCCGGATCGATTTTATTTAATTTATTATCTGTTTGCGCAGATAAATAATTACAAAAAAGGCCGGTAACAATTAAAAAAAGTAAAATAATTTTATTCATAAAATATGTATCAATGAGGTTTTTAAAATTAACTTTTATTTATCGCAGATAAACTGCTATTAAAAAAAGTAATAAACCAACCATTTGTTATAAGAAGGCAGAATGATTATTTTTATAAGAGTTTACTGAAATTTAAAAAATGCTTAAACCAATAGATATAGATCGCGTAAAATGACGGATTTGCCCTTGTAAATTGTCGCTTTATAACCCTCTTTTTTGACCAAGTTATTTGCAATTTTAATAAAAAATAAATCTTATGATCACTAAAGCTGTTAAAATAAATGATGTAGATGATTACATTGCTACTTTTCCAAAAGAGATACAAAAGCGTTTAAAAGAAGTAAGGAAGGTCGTTATCAGATCTGCACCAAAAGCAGATGAAGTGATCAGTTATCAAATGCCAGGCTATAAATTTCATGGTATGTTGGTTTATTTTGCAGGTTATAAAAACCATATTGGATTTTATCCCGGCGTTGAGCCTTTAATAAAATTTAAAAAAGAGATCTCAATTTACAAGAGTGCAAAAGGTTCGGTTCAGTTCCCGCATGATCAACCTCTTCCTTTAAAATTAATACAGCGGCTAACAGTTTTTAAAGTGAAGGAGAATCTTCAAAAAGCAAAAGAAAAGAAGAAAAAGAAAAAATAGAATTATTTACCCCTTAGTGTGTGTAATTCATTTGAATGTAATTTAGATACCACCATATCAAGTGTTCTTTTTAATTCAAGGTAATTATAAGGTTTGGAAATAAAATGAAGTGCTCCACGCTCTGCTGCAATACTCATTTCTTTTTGATCGGTGGAAGTTGAGTACATAATTACAGGAATATGTAAATAGGCTTCTGTCTTTTTTAACTTATCAAGACATTCCCATCCATTCATAACGGGCATATTTATATCTAAAAAAATAACGTCAGGTGTATTTATTTTCTCCAAAACCTTAAAAGCATCCCGGCCATTTGTAGCGTTATAAAATATAGTTGTAGGATCTGTTTCCACTAATGCATCAGAAAATAATTTACAATCATCCGCATCATCATCAATCAGTAAAATTATTTTTTTTGACATAAATTATTAATACCACGGGAAGGTATTATTTTTAAAAATAATCGCAAAAAAAACACATAATTTTATATGGTTTTGAAACAATAATGTTTAAAATTAAAGATAATATAGGATCAAAAATAACTACTGATCCCAAATTGGATAGCAGCTGTTCTTGAAGCAGGATTGCCCAACAGATCGCGTTGCCATTGATAACGGTAATTTAAACGCAACACAGTTTGTGGGGTTGGCCGGAAACTAATCGCCGGGGCAATTCCAAATACATGCTCATAGATATTTGTTCCTGTAGATGCAAAATTGCCAATGTTCCAATCTACGTATTCAGTTCTAAATGCTAAATTTATCTGCGCTTTTTCCCAACCAAACATTTGTCTTTTTAATATTGGCTGTACTATGTCCAGATATCCACCTTTTTGTTTTTTACCAAAATTCTCAACATAATTTGTAGGTACATCCACCGATACCCAGGCGTACTCGCCAATAATTGTAGTGTTCAATTTTGGAATAGTGCTATTAATATCAATAGCAAAAGTATTTACCATTCTTTTTTTATCAATAATAATTCCTTCTAATTGATATTTATTGTATACCCCTCCCATATAAGAAAAACCTATCTCACCTACTCTTCTACGTTTAACCGCTACCTTACCAGTGAACATTGGTTGTCCGCTAAAATTTTCTTCAAATCTATCGCGGTTTTGTTTTGTAGCCGCTAAAAATGTTTTACCCTGTGTATTTGAAATAATGCTTTCATCAAAACCATTTGTCAAATACGTTTCATAGGCAAATACCCAATTAGATTGATATGCTTTTCCATGAAGGCCAAAACCGGCGTTTGACCATGTAGCAGGAAGCATTTGTGTTGCAGAGATCGGGCGGTCTACGAATTCCCACTTAGGCCCATCATGATTTTGATTAAAAGCACCAATCGGGTTCATAATAATACCGCTCCTGAAATTAAGCAATGGATGAAATTCAAGATCTACTGCGGCAAATTCAATATTTATTTCTTTTGTTCCATCTTCAAATTCTATCTCCGACAAAAATTTTATTTTTTTTGCGATCGTAGACGCCATAAAAATAGTTAAGCGCCTGAATTGAAAAGACATTCCATCATTCACACCATCAGTTCCCGAATAATTGGTATTCATTTCCATATAACCTCCTAATGCAACAGGCAATTTTCCCATTTGCAAAAACGGTCGGTTATAGATCGCGTCTAAATTCATTTTTAATTTAGACGTATCCGGTGGAACTCTTTTAAAAAAAGCGCTGTCCTTTTGCGCGATCATTGTTATCGCAAAAAATTGCAGGAGCACTAAAAAAAATAATTTATAGTTCAATGTAGATGTTCTCATTATCAGTAACTACTTTAAATTGTTTAAGATCTTTATCTGCCGGCGGGTTTTGAACTTTTCC
>JBDSFC010000130.1:0-6638 GCA_039919745.1 Bacteroidia bacterium
TGTACACTTATCTGGTTGGTGCTTGTTTGCTCTCAGTTATTTTTTCAGTATTTGTTGGTCTTGTTACATTTATTTATTTAAGTTCTATTAAAAAAAGAAGTAGTAAAGTTTAATGTTAGCACTTAGGTTATATAATTTTTTTAAGCAGTACAAATTTTTATTATTTGGCCTTGTTCTTATTATATCCCTTGCCTTAGCCTATTTCAGCTCAAAGCTTAAACTGGAAGAAGACATTACCAAATTTATTCCAAAAGGTGAAAAAATAGATAAGATCAATTTTATCTTGAAAAATTTAAAGATCAAAGATAAGCTGGTTGTAAATATTTATCATTCAAATAATACGATTACTGATCCGGCAGACCTGATGCTTTGTGCCGATAAGCTTGCTGATACTTTACAAAAAACACATAAGGATTATATCAAGGAACTTAATTACAAAGTTTCCGATGATCTGATGTTTCAGACCTATGGAGCCTTTTACAACAATCTTCCGATTTTTTTAGAAGAAAAAGATTATTCGTCGATTGAGAATTTTATAAAAGATGATAGTATAAAAAGTACGTTAAAAGCAAATTACAAAACGCTCTTATCACCTTCGGGTATGGTGTTAGGTAATTTTATAAAACGAGACCCATTAAACTTTACGCCGCTTACATTACGAAAAATGCAAACCCTGCAATTTGACGAAAATATTGAAGCAAACGAAAAATACATTCAAACCCGTGACAAAAAAAATCTTTTACTTTTTATTACGCCTTCAGTAAATCCAAATGAAATACCACAAAACAAAGCCTTTATTGAATCGCTTGATGGTATTATTACATCACTTGAAAAAGAATTTAATGACCAAGTTGTAATTGAATATTATGGCACAACGCCTGTATCATTAGGTAATTCTATCCAGGTAAGACATGATAGTATTTACACATCGCTGGTAGCGCTTTGCGTGATCATGTTATTGCTGTTTCTTTTTTTGAAACGCTTGCTTGTTATTTTATACATACTTCTGCCGGTAGCATTTGGTGGGTTGTTCTCATTAGCTTCATTATACTTTTTAAAAGGAGAGATCTCTGCCATAGCCATAGGCGCAGGATCAATCATAATGGGTATTGCCATAAATTATTCGTTGCACTTTTTTACGCATTATAAACACGAACGATCGGTTGAAAAAGTAATTAAAGACCTTACGTTGCCAATGTTGATAGGTTGTACAACAACTGTTGGTGCGTTTTTAAGTTTACAATTTACCAAATCACAAGCTCTACATGACTTTGGTTTATTTGCGGGTTTTAGTTTAATTGGCGCAGTTTTGTTTTCTATTATTGTATTACCACATTTATTAAGAAGCAAAAAAGATAAACGAGAAGAAGCGCATACGGAAAAAGCAACGTTTATCGATAGAGCTTTATCCTATAATATTGATAAGAATAAACCCATTGTATTAATTGCTTTTTTATTGACCATTGTATTTGCTTATACAGCGCGTTACGTAACGTTAGAAAGCGATATGATGAAGATGAACTATCAATCTGCCGAATTAAATAAAGCGCAGGAAAACCTTGACAGGATCAACAAATTCTCGCTTAGCTCTGTATATGTTATTTCAAAAGGAAAAGATCTTAACGAAGCGTTAAAGATAAACGAACAAGCTACAGAAATACTTAAACGTTTAAAAGCAGAAGGTGTAGCCAGCAAATTTTCTTCTATTAGTACTATTTTGATCTCTGATTCCCTTCAAAAATTAAGAATAGAACTCTGGAATAACTTCTGGACCACTACCCGAAAAGATTCTTTAAAAAAGCATTTACAACAATACGGAAAAGAATACAAATTTAAAGAAGAAGCTTTTGATGAGTTCTATAGCTTGCTGTATAAAGACTTTAAGCCTATTCCACTCTCAAATCTTGATAGTTTAAAAAAATTAATTGCTAATGATTGGATCACGGAAAATAAAGATCTAACAACAGTTGTAAGTATAGTTAAAGCAAATCCATCTGTTAAACAAAAAATATATGATGCGTTCAGTGAAAATAAAAACATTATAGTATTTGACAAACAGTACATGACGACGCAGTTTATAGATGTGATCAGTTCAGATTTTAACCTTGTATTGATGATTACCACTATTTTGGTTTTTGGTTTCATGCTTTTATCTCATGGTAGAATAGAACTGGCTATTATCAATTTCCTGCCAATGTTCATCAGCTGGGTTTGGATCTTAGGGATCATGGGCATCCTGGGCTTAAAGTTCAATATCATTAACATTATTATTTCAACTTTTATTTTTGGTTTAGGAGACGATTACAGTATTTTTATAATGGATGGCCTGGCGCATGAATATAAATATGGCCGCAAAAATCTGGCCTCTTATAAAACCTCTATTTTTCTTTCAGCCCTTACAAATATTGTAGGTGTTGGCGTCCTTATTTTCGCGAAACATCCGGCTTTAAAATCTATTGCTACAATAACCATTATAGGCATGTGTACCGTGTTATTTATTTCATTTATTGTTCAACCATTATGTTATAATTTTCTTATTTTAAATCGTCGCAAAAAAGGGTTCTTGCCATACACTGCTATTAATCTTATTATTACATTTTTTGGTTTCTTTGTATTTGCTATTGGCAGTTTACTTCTTAGTATTGTTGGTTTATTGCTTTTTAGTATTGTTCCCGCGTCAAAAAAGAAGAAGAAATTATTTTTTCATTACCTGATCATGTACATCTGTAAGTTCATGATATACATGTTTGTTAACGTGAAGAAAAACATAATCAATCCTGAAAAAGAAAAATTCGCTAAACCTTCTATTATCATTAGCAACCATCAATCACATATTGATCTTGCAATGATCCTGATGCTGCATCCGAAAATAATTGTGTTTACCAACGATTGGGTTTGGAACTCACCGTTTTATGGTTATATTGTAAGGAAAGCAGATTTTTATCCTGCATCACAAGGATACGAGAACGCTATTGATAAAGTAAAAGCTTTAACCGATGACGGATATTCTATTTTGATCTTTCCTGAAGGAACACGTTCACAAACCGGTGAGATCCTTCGTTTTCATAAAGGTGCTTTTTACCTTGCTGAGCAATTGCAATTAGATATACAACCATTATTATTGCATGGCAATGGCGATTGTGTAACAAAAGGAGATTTTCATTTTAAAGAAGGAAAATTAACTTTAAAATATTTATCAAGAATACAGCCTACCAATACTGCGTTTGGTGAAGGTTATAAAGAAAGATCAAAGAACATTAGAAAATATCTACAAAGCGAATATGAATCTTTGCGCAACGAGCAGGAAACCGTTGATTATTTCAGGCCAAAATTAATAAAGAACTATATTTATAAAGGCCCTGTATTAGAATGGTATTGCCGGATAAAAGTAAAACTGGAAAAAAATTATAAAGATTTTGAAGCCTTAATTCCTAAACAAGGAAAGATCGTAGATATTGGTTGTGGATACGGCTTTCTTTCTTTAATGCTTGGCTTTATGGGAAAAGACAGGCAAATTACAGGTATTGATTATGATGATGAAAAAATAAGTATTGCTGCAAACTGTATCTCAAAAACTGAAAAAATAAATTTTATAGCGGCCGATATTACACAACACGAACTTGAGAATGCTGACGCTTTTATTATGAATGATATTCTTCATTATCTTGCGCCTGAACAACAAGTAATGCTGATAGAAAAATGCGTTAATAAATTGAATGAAAATGGCATAATAATTATTCGTGATGCAGATGCTGATAAGAGCAAAAGACACATGGGAACAAGGTATACTGAGTTTTTCTCTACCAATTCAGGATTTAACAAAACAAAAGCAAGCGGTTTACATTTTACTTCAGCAGATCTAATTAAAAACACATTAAATAAATTTAATTTCTTAGACTATAAAGTAATTGATGATACAGTTCTAACATCAAATATTACATTTGTGATCAGGTATAACAAAAATAAAACGTGACAACTAACACTAAATATGATATTGTAATAATTGGCAGCGGACTTGGCGGCTTATGTTCTGCTTTTATTTTATCTAAAGAAGGGTACAAAGTTTGTGTATTGGAAAAAAACCGACAGTTAGGTGGTAGTTTACAAATATTTTCCCGTGATAAAGTAATTTTTGATACTGGCATCCATTATATTGGTGGATTAAGCGACGGACAGAATTTAAACAGGTATTTTAAATACTTTGGTTTAATGGATAAGCTTAAACTAAAGCAAATGGATATGAACGGCTTTGACAGAATAACATTTGATGGTGATCCTGTAGAATACAAACACGCGCAAGGTTATGATAATTTTATCCGCACATTAAGCGATCAGTTTCCGGGAGAAAAAGCCAATATTGAAAGGTATTGCGACAAAATGAAAGAGATCTGTGGTTTTTTTCCGCTATATAATCTCGATGACGGTAAAAAAGATCTTTTTGCTGCAAATTTTTTAGAAACAGATACAAAAACATATATAGAAACGATCACGTCCAATAAGCGCTTACAAAATGTTTTAGCAGGCACTAATCCTTTATATGCAGGCGAGGCCAACAAAACACCTTTATATGTGCATGCTTTAGTAGTTAATACTTATATAGAAAGTGCGTGGAAATGCATTGATGGGGGCTCGCAAATAGCAAAACATCTTACTGACTCAATAAAAAGCATGGGAGGTGAAATTTTCAATTACAGTGAGGCTGCACGTTTTAATTTTATTGGTTCTGAGATCAGCAGTGTTACGTTAACTGACGGAAGAATTATTGAAGGGAAAACATTTATATCCAATTGCGATCTTTCAAAAACAATGGATATGATAGAACCGGGGCATATACGCCAGGCTTATACCAACCGGATAAAAAGTCTTGAGAATACACCTGCCTCTTTTATTTTATTTATAGTACTTAAAAAAAATATAATAAAATCTTTTAATCACAATAAATATCATTATAGTACAGATGATGTTTGGGATACTGTGAATTATACCGAGGATAACTGGCCTAAAGGGTACGCGTTATTCCCTCAATATTATTCAAAAAACCCAAACTATGCCGATAGCCTGATAGCTATGACCTATATGAACTATAACGAAATGGCGCAATGGGAAGACAGTACAAATATTATTCCCAATCATAAAAAGGACAGAGGGGCGAGCTACGAAGAATTTAAAGAAAAGAAAAGCCAACAGCTCTTAGCAAAACTATACGAACAAATGCCTGAATTAAAAGGCAACATTGAATCTTACTACTCTTCTACTCCACTTACTTATCGCGATTATATTGGCAGTCGTGACGGAACACTTTATGGGATTTCAAAAGATTATCGTAGTCCTTTAAAAACATTTATTTCGCCAAAAACAAAAGTGCCTAATTTATTATTGACCGGGCAAAATCTTAATTTACATGGCGTGTTAGGTGTTACAGTAAGTTCAATTGTAACTTGTTCAGAAATACTTGGCCAGGAATACCTCCTAAAAAAAATAAAAGAAAATAGTTGATCAAACTATTTATAGAATAACCACTTTCCTATTTCTCTCCAGCTTGTTTTTTTACCATACATTAAAATACCTGTGCGGTAAATTTTTCCTGCCAACCAGGTTGTAAAAACAAAGGATACAAATAAAATACTTAGCGACAATAATAATTCCCACATAGGCACGCCATTTGTAATACGCGACATCATCACAATTGGTGATGTGAATGGAATAATAGATCCCCAAAAAACAGTTGAAGAATCAGGGTCCATAATTGTTTTAGTAGCAATAAAATAACCGATCATTAATGGGATCATTACCGGTGTTATAAATTGCTGTGAGTCGGATTCGGAATCGACGGCGCTGCCAATGGCCGCCATTATTGAGCTATAAAACAAATAGCCTCCAATAAAATAAAGAATAAAGCAAATAAAAACTTCCAGAAAATCAATTTTCTGAAGTTTTTGTAAGAGGTCGAATAATTCCAATTTATCATCAAATTTTTCGAGTTCATTAAAATTAACATTGGTACCACTCTTCTTTACCAACTCTTGTTGATTTTGAAATACTTTTAATTGAGAAGACGCATCTTTTAAGAAAATAGTAGATAGAGCCGTAGTTAAAATAAATGTAATTAAACCCATTATTAAAAACTGTATCGTTCCAAGAATAGCAACACCAATTATTTTACCAAGCATTAATTCAAAAGGTTTAACTGAAGAAACGATCACTTCCACTATTCTATTGGTTTTTTCTTCCATCACAGACCTAAATACCATCATGCCATACATTAAAATAAACATAAACATTAAAGCGCCGGTTAAGAAACCAAACAAACCAAAACTAGCCTGTTCCTGAGTACTTCCTTTATCATTTACTTTTTCTAAAATAAGTTTAATGTGTTGTTTTGAATTAGAAATAATGTTTGGATCGATATTATTTGCTTTTAATTTATTCTCGTAAATAATACGTTCCATCTGATCTTTAATATATGTCTGAAATGCAAAACCCGGAGATTTTTTATAATATAATTGTGTAGCCCCTGCCCCTCCCTCTATTAAATTTGGTGAGATCCAAAGCAAACACGAATAACCCTTATCACTAAATTTCTCAACAGCATCTTCAAGTTTATCATTTGAAAAAGAAAGAGAAATGTAATCGTTACC
>JBDSFC010000141.1:0-3113 GCA_039919745.1 Bacteroidia bacterium
AGAACTGTATAATAAATTTGACGGCATGGATTTCCATGATTTGACTGACCACGAACAAAGTGCAAAAGACTGTGCCATTATAGCCATTGATGAAATATTGGATGTTCTTGGTGGTACAGGCGTATATAGCTTCGCCGATATAAAAGTTACAGCCTATTGGGAAGATGTTAAGGCTGAAATTGAAGGTATATAGTATAGCCACTAACGGTGGTGCTTTGCGAAGTGGCGCACATAGATATTCGTCATCTCGCAAACTTACCACAGCTAAATTGAAAAACTAAAGAACAGTATTTATTCATCAGCCGCCATTTTACAAAACACTTTTTTGTGTGTTAGGGCGGTGCAAAAACAAAAGTATGTCTGATAAAAAAGAATTAAGCTGGGATTATAACAGTGGAAAAATCAAAAGAAATTTCACAAATGAATGGGCAAATTCTGGATGGTTTAATATGGAAAAACTGCCTGATGTTGTGACTTCATTGATTGAACAAAGAAAGTCTATGGTTGCTTATATAGAAGCACTACACGACAAAATTGATGACATTATTAAAAAGAACAACATTTGCGATAACCCTCGCTGTCATACTGCTGGCTGTACTTCCGATCATAAGTAAGGTAGCCTTGCCTACAACGTTTGGCGGCTTTGTGTCAGTAAGGGAATTTGAAAAACAAATGTTCGGAAATGGACTAAAAGCCTTTATTGCACAAAGCCGCCAAACGTTAAATGCAGTACCCATGTGCTGCGGAGCGTCCTACGAATTTTATAAACTTAAAATAAAACAAATGAAACAAACGCATTCCAATCACTGGTTTAAGGAAAATTTTCAAACAAAGAAAATTGAACATACAGGCATGTATCATTGCTATGGAACAGTAAATGGGTATGACCATTCTTTTTGTAGCGATTACGAAGAAGGGGCTTGGTTACTTGCCGAAGCCTATTTAAAAAAGAACGGTCATTTATTTGACGAAAGGCAAAATGAAATTTTAGCATTGAAAGATCAAATTGAACGTAACAAAAAGAAGTTTGAAGAACACATGCTGGAAGTTGGTGTAAGGAATAGAAGCAAGTTGATGTCTATTTATTACATGATTGATGCTATTAGCAAAACGGGTACTCACAGGGAAAAACAAACCGTTATTATGTATCAAAAATGTGTGTTAGAAGATTTGATTAATAAAGGCGATGGTATGCCTTTTGACTTCCCTGATGGATTGCCTTTTTGATGAATGACTGAACGTCAAGCCCAAAAATGAACAAATGTGTGCGTTGGCGGGTATTGCATTTAACACCCATATTGCCGCCCCATTATGATACAACTAATTGAAAACCACAACGAAATTTATAGGCTTAATATAAACGGGATTAATTGCACGTACATACCGATGGATTTATTTTCAACAGCTATTTTGCCGTTAAAAAGATGCTGCGTAAATGGAAGTATAGGGTTCTATGTAAACAGAACGTTTATTAGTTACCGAAAGATTAAAAAAGTGATTGCCGAACCTTAACTTACAAAGTATTAGGTAAGGGAGAGTTGAAAAAATAAAAAATGAAAAAAGAAGATGCTAAAATTGGAATGAAAGTTCATCCTTTAGGCGTGGGTAATAGGGTACTATATATTGTTGAGATCGGTGATAAATCAGCCGGAGTAAGTTATAATAAAAATGATAAAACGGGGATGGCTTTATTTTATGAACGGTTAGTAAAATTTAAAGATCAATCGTAGCCACTATCTACCCACCGAGTAGAATTAAACATTAACATTTAAAAAATAAAAGTATGGAAAATATATTTTATGAAGGAAAGTTCTATTCCGATATAAGCGAATTGATAGATGACTTAGAGTTAGAAGAAACAATTAATGATGAACCGGATGATTGGACAATAATTTGTAAAGAATCTAATCTGCAAAAAATTATAACTCTTTCGGAAGATTGGATAAATGACAAAATTAATGACGAACGGCTTCCGGAAGATGAAGATAGGGTTTTTGATAAACTTTCAAAAGCTCTAAAAACTATTGACTACGATAAAGTAAATGCGCTTATGCCTGAACTTTATTATGAATCTCGCAGGAAATTTGTTATCACAAAAAAAGATATTTTAGATTACTTAGCTTAACCACCCCAACCCAAATGTATAAAGACGAAATAAAATGAGCAAAAAACGCCAACATAGAACAACAAAAAATACAATGCCTAAGCGTCCTGTAACTAGACTTGCAGAATATACTTTAGATGTAAATGGAGTTTTTACATTGGTTACAGATATCACAGATGAGAAGGTATTCGATAAACTTTATCGGCAATGGTTTGATGATCCTGAAACATTTATGTGGTGCGGTAAAAGTTTAGCCGGATATATAAAAGAGAAGCGTCCGAATAATTTTTGTCTGTTGAAAGATGATTTTAAAAAGATAGTTGCAGAAAATGGCGGGTCAATACCTGCAACTAAAGACGAATGGGAATCTGAAAATAATTAGGCAATTCTTTTTTAAATAAAACTAAATCTAATGGAACAACTGATTAAATCAAGGGAAGATGAAATAGAAAATCTCAATAAATTATGGAAGTGGATAAAAGAACTTGATTCATTTTCAGGACTAAAAGAATCTACGATGAAAGAAATGCAAGCTAAAATAAGCAGTCGAATTGCATTCTGCGAAAGAAGTATAATTGATAATTCTAAAACCAATCAACACTAATGGAACAAAATAAGCCAGATTGCTCAAAACATAAAAAAGAAGTAGCCGGGATAAGTGATATGAAAGAAATAGCTGAAATGGTAGGTGATTTGCATTATGAAACGCTTGCTAAATTTATTAAAGAATTACGGCATAAAATTTACGAAGATGGGCAAAAAGATTTTGTAAATGGACGCACCCAACTTTCATCAGCACTATTTGAAGCTGCAATAAATCTTCACCAGGTTTTTATAAATATTAAAAAGGCCTGGAAAATATCTGAACAATTTATGGGAACTAAAAAAGATAACGATGGGAAAAACTAAATCAGTAGAGGAACTTTTGAAACCACGCTGGAAGGCAATTGCAGATTACCCAGGTTCTTTTACGAATGTAGGGGAGGTATTAATGCTTAAACTTAATAAC
>JBDSFC010000175.1:0-5928 GCA_039919745.1 Bacteroidia bacterium
TAAATACGCAGGTTAATTTACAGGGAACACCAGGGTTTTTATTGTATCAATGGACTGGGCCAAATAACTTTTTATCCCCTAATGTTAATACAAGCTTTACCGCAACCAGTTTAAGCGAAGGAGGGGTTTACACCTTAGGCGTAACCGATAATAACGGTTGCCAGGGTTTTACAACTACACTTGTGGTTCTTGATCCTTTTCCAGTTGCAATATTATTAACAGATAATAATAAGAATTGCGTTCCGTTTTGTTCTAATTTTTCATTACAAACAAGTGCCAATAGCGCATCTTTGGTTAGTTCATCATGGATGATCAATGGCTCAACATTTAATGGCTCAACTTTAAATTACTGCATTACCCATGCCGGAAAATATTTAGTAAAAGCAAGTTTTGTTGACGCAAATGGTTGTCCTAATAATTCTACATATACTATTACTGCTTATCCTGTGCCATCAGCTAATTTCGAATACTCACCGCTTAACCCGGTAGAGAATACGGATGACGTTTTATTTGATGATGTTTCTAAAGGTGATAGTTTAATTTCCTGGAATTGGTACTTTGTAAATAACAATGGTTATCAAAGTACAAGTCAAAACCCTACTTATCTTTTTACAGAAGCCGGTACTTATCCCGTTGCCTTAATTATTAAAAATAAATGGGGTTGTTCTGATACTGTAGTAAAACCAATTGTTGTAGGAGAAGATTATAGTTTTTATGTACCTAATGTATTTACACCAAATTTCGATGGCATAAACGATACATTTTTTCCCAAAGGTCACGGCATTTTAAAATACAATATGGCTATTTTTGATCGTTGGGGCGAAAAATTATTTGCAACCAGCGATTTTTTCTCAGCGTGGGACGGAACTTATAAAGGACAAGAATGTAAAGATGACGTATATGTTTGGAAAATTAGTGTAACACTGCCTAACTCTAAAGTAAAAACTTATACGGGGCATGTCACTTTAAACCGATAAAATTATTTATCAAAAAGAAAAAAGAGAGGATCAAAAATGATTCTCTCTTTTTTTGTATTTTTGATTTGAAGTAAAAAATTATGAAACAAGATCTTAAAGATATTTTTCAAAATGTAAATGAGTGGCTTAAGTTTGCCGAAGCAAAACATGCCGGCTTAATTGTTTTAAATAGTGGTTTGGTTTTCGGGATCCTTACAGTATACAGCTCATTTATGCAATACCTCCATTGGTCTTTCATTATTTTATCTTTGATCTTTTTAGGAGGCTCCATTCTTTTCACACTTATTTCGCTTTACCCAAGAACCTATAAAAAAATATTGGTCAGAAAAAAAATTAAAGACCCTAATTTATTTTTTAATGGTAGTATTGCTCATTTAACTTCAGAAGATTTTAAAACTGAAATATGTAAAAGTCATCCAGATTATGTTTTTTCTCCTCTAGAAGAAAATTTAATTAATCAGATCATCAATAATTCTAAAATTGCTTCGGGTAAATATTTTTTATTTAAATATGCAATTATCTGTACAACAATTGGTGTTAGTTTGCCATTATTAAGAATAATCTTTAAAGTGTGCTTTAATTGCTGATACTGTATATATTATTAATTGATTAAAGTTGTCAGACTTTATTTCTAATTCGGAAAGATATACATATAAAAAACGCGCGACCATTTGTAGTTACGCATCGACATTATAAGTACTACAGCGCAAAGTGTTAGTGCAACATAAAAAGTATCCAATTGCGGCAAAAATAAACGACACAATAAAAAAGTAATTATTCCTTCAAAAACAGCCAGTCCATAACTAATATACATAGCACCTAAAAAATATCCGGGTTCCCTGTCAAAATGATAATTACACACATCACAATCATCTTTCATTTTTGGTAAACTAAAAAAAGGTTGGCCTTTATAAAAAACATGACCTTTACCACAGTTAGGACATTTGCCTTTTACCATATTTACGAGTTTATTTTCTCCTGTTTTCATAATGTTGATTTTATAGCATAAAGGTCGTATTTAAGTTGCTGAAATAGTATAATTAAATAGACTTAATATAGCACAATAAAGACATTTTTAATACATTTGTATATGGCAAAAAAAGACCTCCCGGTTTATAGTATTAAAAAATTCCAGCAGTTTGAAGAGACTGATGAATTTTATGCCAATAACATTAGCCGACATCTTAAAGAACATCATTTTATTTTAACGCCGCATAAACATGATTTTTATTTGGTGGTCTTATTTACACATGGAAGTGGTACACACGAAATAGATTTTATTAACTACAAAGTTGAGCCAGGTTCTGTTTTTCTGCTTCGCCCGGGGCAAATGCATAACTGGAAGCTTTCAAAAGACATTGAAGGTTATGTTTTCTTTCATACAAAAGAGTTTTATGATAGTAGATCCGTAACTGAAAACATACAGGATTATCCTTTCTTTAATTCAATTCATAATCCACCATTAATTTTATTAAAAAATAAGTCACTGGAAAAAATTATAGGTTTGTTTTCTGAAATAAAAAATGAGTATGAAGAAACTAATTTATTGAAAACACAAAAGCTTCACGCCCAGATAACTGTTATATATATCGAACTTACAAGGCTTTATAAAATAAAACAGCAAACGGAAAAACAAAGTTATTTATCAAAACTAAGAGAATTGGAAGATCTGATCGACCTAAACTATAAAATAATTAAATATCCTTTTGAGTACGCAGCCAAAATGACAATGAGTGAAAAACATTTGAATAGGATCTGTAAAACCTGCTTGAACAAAACAACAACTGATCTTATTACTGATAGAATAGTTTTAGAAGCCAAAAGACTATTAACGCATTCAAAATTAACCATTAGCCAGGTAGCAGAGGAACTTGGCTATTTAGACAATTCCTATTTTACGCGTTTGTTTAAAAAGAAAACAGGCGAAACACCCGGTGAATTTGTAAAAAGGAATAGGTGATTATTTTAAACAGGCAATTGTTTTTTTGTTATTTCCAGAAAACTAATTGTGCCGCCAACAATACCAAATGATGGGCCAAACATAATACCAACAATAGCTCCCGGAAAAAATGGCAAAGCCATAAACATACTGTAAACAAAGCCAATTCCGCAGGCAGTACCCCTATTCTGCTTTATAAAACGTATGCTCTGCATAACACCGTATTTATGTCGCTCGCAATTATAATCAAGTAAAACAAAGCCTGCGTAATACCAACCCAGTAAAAATAAAAAAGGGGTTGTAATGATGAATAAAGGTGGAAAAGCGAGCGAAACAATAAAACAAGTGATAATAAAAAAGTATTCCAGCAACATATTACGTAAACTAATCGCAACACCTCTTAAAATATCTTTCAATAATTGCTTCAGATTAAAAGGATATGTTTTTCGTGTTATTTTTTCTTCCGCTTTTTCTGATAATAAAGAAAATACTGGTGACAGGATCATTAACAGTACATATTTAATGAAAGTACTACTGGCAAACCAGAATACAAGTTTTAAAAGTATTTTTATAAGAAACTGGAATGTTCCGATCAAATATGGTTTTGCAAAAGACAACCAATGTCCCGTTTCGGGTATGGAATTAAATTCAATATAATTACTTAACCAATCAGAAAGCTGATCTGCCAGCATAAAGAAACCATAAATACTTAATACCCATAAAGCCAACCAAAATACAAGGAACACAAACATATAAGGCCACAAACCTTTTTCAAAAAGCAGAGTAAATGCTTTAAAACAATTGCCTACGGCCCTAAAAAAGTCAGAGAAAAATTTCATTTATTACTTACATTTTTTCAGGTACTGCAATCCCTAACAAGCTCATGGCATTTGTAATTGCTTGTGCACACAATTTTGATAATTGTAATCTGAAAATTTTAATATCCTTATTCTCTTCTTTTAAAATGGTGCAATCGTGATAAAAACGATTATACAATTTTGTTACTTCGTAAATATAATTGGCAACTAAAGCAGGGTTAAAAGCAGCACCAGATTCTTCTACTACTCCTTCAAAATCGTAAATAAATTTAACCAACTCTTTTTCTATCGCGCTCATTTCAATTTTCGCTTCATCAATTTCAAAATTAAGATCTGCTTTACGCAAAACAGATTTTATCCGTGCATGCGTATATTGAATAAAAGGTCCGGTGTGGCCATTAAAATCAATGCTTTCTTTTGGATCAAATAACATTTTCTTTTTAGGATCAACCTTTAAAATAAAATATTTTAAGGCACCTAAGCCAATCGCCTTATTTAATTCTTTAAATTCTTCCTCATTAAAATCATCTACTTTACCTAACTCTTTTGTTGTTGCGGTAGCCGTGGTAAGCATTTCATCAATTAATTCATCTGCGTCAACAACAGTGCCTTCCCTGCTTTTCATTTTACCTTCAGGCAATTCTACCATGCCATAACTTAAATGATAACACTCCTTAGCCCAATCGTAGCCAAGTTTTTCAAGGATCTTAAAAAGAACTTTAAAATGATAATCCTGTTCATTACCAACTGTATAAATCAGCTGGCTTAATTGTGGAAATTCTTTAAAACGTTCAATGGCCGTACCAATATCCTGCGTAATATAAACGCTGGTACCATCGCTCCGTAAAACTATTTTTTCATCTAAACCTTCAGCGCTTAGATCAATAGCTACACTGCCATTTTCTTTTTTATAAAAAACACCTTTGGCAATACCTTCCTGGATAATTTCTTTGCCTAATAAATACGTATTGCTTTCATAATACATTTTATCAAAATCAACACCCAACGTTTTGTATGTTACCGCAAAACCGTCGTACACCCAACCATTCATGGTTTTCCAAAGATCAACCACTTCTTTATCTCCGGCCTCCCATTTACGTAACATTTGCTGAGCTTCTAATATAAGCGGAGCATTCTTTTCTCCTTCTTCTTTGGTTTTACCTTGTGTAATTAATTCTTCAATTTGTTTTTTATAGGCTTTGTCAAACTCAACATAATATTTCCCCACAAAAAAATCGCCTTTTAACCCTGTACTCTCAGGTGTTTCGCTATTACCAAATTTTTGCCAGGCCAGCATACTTTTACAAATATGAATTCCCCTATCATTAATAATATTGGCTTTGATAACCGTATGTCCGTTTGCTTTTAATACCTGTGCTACTGAAAAACCTAATAAATTATTCCGTACATGACCAAGATGTAATGGTTTATTTGTATTAGGTGACGAGTATTCCAACATAATAGTTTTGCCAGAACTTTTTTCTTTTTTGTAACCAATTGTATTTATATTTTTTACCGAATTAAAATAACTTAACCAGAATTTGTTGGTTAATGAAATATTTAAAAAACCTTTTACAACATTAAAGCCGGCTACCTGTGGATTATTTTTTACAAGGTATTCTCCCAGCTCCTGACCCATTTGCTCGGGAGATTTTTTTGCTTCTTTAATAAACGGGAAAGTAACCAATGTAAAATCGCCCTCAAATTCTTTTCTTGTTTTTTGAAAAGTAATTACCGGGTTGTTGATATTATATATTTGCGAAAGCGCTTGTTGAACAGTTTCTAATAAAATTTTTTGTGCGTTTATCATGTTTTAAAATTACGTATAAAATAAAAAAGCCAAACAAATTTGTTTGGCTCTTAAAATTAATTTATTTAAAAATTACATCTTATCAACCTCAACAATGGGGTTGTTATTAATTCGGACAGTATTTAAGCCTGCTTTTTTAAATTCTGAAGCAAACCATGCTTTATTTTTAGCTGATTTTAAAACAAGCGTCATTGATTGATAATCACCTGTTGCTTTACCTTCTGTAACGCTTTCAACAGCAGCATCTTTTTTCAACGAAGCTGCAATTTTAGCTACTTCATCCTGCGACCCTGCTTTATAGATCTCGAAAGAAACAACCGTTACTTCAGAGAAAAATTTACCAGCATCTGCAGCGGCCGGATTTTTAATACAAACGGTTTTTAC
>JBDSFC010000186.1:0-7222 GCA_039919745.1 Bacteroidia bacterium
TAAATACCTAAACCTGCATAAACGCTACCTCCCGGAGAGTTTACATAGATCTGAATATCTTTTTTAGCATCCACACTTTCTAAAAAAAGTAATTGTGCCTGTACAATGTTTGCTACCTGGTCGTTAATTCCGGTTCCTAAGAAGATAATACGGTCCATCATTAAACGCGAGAAAACGTCCATTTGTGCAACGTTCAATTGACGTTCTTCAATAATATATGGAGTTAAAGAAGATTGAATGCGTGAAGTATAACTATCGTAAGTTAAACTATTAATGCCAACATGTTTTGTAGCATATTTTTTAAATTCATTATTGTCGAACATAATTTTAAATTTTTAATTAAACCAAATGTAGTATTTGAAATGTATCCTTTCAAATAATGTGCAAAACTTTATTAACGCTAAATTGTCATGTATTTATGCATTTAAGACGGCTTAACATTAGTATTATAAAACCTGTTTTGATTAACTTTTAACTGTTATTAAGTTAATTGATACTGAGATAATTAAGCCTTAAAAATTGCAAATTTTGTAATATAGAATTTGAAAGACACCTATTGCATATTAAACGGGCATTTAATTAGTATTTATGAGCCAAGCGTTGGCTTTAACAACCGTGCTTTCAGGTATGGCGACGCTTTGTTTGAGAGTATTCGTTTTTGTAATAACAAGGTGATGTTCTTACGCGACCACATTACCCGTTTAAAACTGGGCATGACAGTTTTGCGTATGAACCTGCCAGCAGAGTTTAATACCGAGAACATTCATGAACAAATTATGCAGTTGCTAAAGCATAATACGCATGCACCAAATGCACGCATCCGTTTAACCGTATTCAGGAACGAAGGTGGTTATTACACGCCAGAGACAAACGACATTTCATTCTTAATTGAAAGCGAAGAGATAGAAGGCCCTTATGAATTAAACCAAAAAGGTTTTTGGGTGGATATTTATTCTGACCTTAAAAAACCGATCAATAAATTATCCAATTTAAAAACAGGTAACGCTTTGCTGTATGTTATGGCCGGACTTGCCAAACAAAGCATGAAACTGGATGAATGTTTTTTAATTAATGATACAGGAACAATTTGCGAAAGCATAAGCTCAAATATTTTTATTGTAAAGAACGGCACCATATATACGCCGCCTTTAACAGAAGGTTGTGTGGCAGGTATTATGCGCAAGCAGGTAATGAATTTAGCTACTCAAAATAAGATACTTACTTTTGAAAGTCCTGTTACAATAAATAATTTAATGAATGGCGATGAAGTGTTTTTAACCAACAGTATCAAGGGCCTGCAATGGATCGGACAATTTAAACAAAAATATTATACAAATAAATTAGCTCAGTTTTTCACAGATAAATTAAACCAACTTACAACAGCAATTTAAATATGCACCAACAGATCATCGGCATTATTGAAGCCACGCTTAAAACATTAGGTATTAACCCTACAGAAGCAAAAGTAAACGAAGGACAATACAACATTAGCAAAGATAAAAGCACAGAAGTGTTAATTGATATATGGGAAGAGAATGAACGTGTTTTTTTCCAAGCCTTAAGTCCGGTAACAAAACTACAAGACCCTAAAAAAGTAGAAGTGCTAATGATGTTACTTGAAGAAAATCATGGACTGGTGGAAGCCTCCTTTGCAATAGCAAAAGACGACATTATTATAAAAGAAACCATTGAGTGTTCAGCTTTTTTTAACCAGGAACGCGCCATAGCAACTATTTCACGTATTGCGTTTTATTCTGAAACGTATAGGAATAAATGGGCAATGTAATTTTAAAGTGAATAGTTAATAGCGATCAGTTATTAGGATGGAAACAAATGAAACTACATTGATATACCGAACCGGTTCAATAGAAGACAAGGAACAATTAAAACAACTTGGAATTATTTCATACGGACAATTTTCTTCTGTTCTTGCACCAGAACATTTTGAAAGACTTAACACATCTTTACATGATGAAAATAAAGTAATTGAACTGCTTGGTAAATCAACTTGTTTTGTTTGTGAACTAAATAAAGAAATAATTGGAATGGCTTACATCATTCCAAATGGTAACCCCTGGGATATTTTTAAAGCAGAATGGTGTTATATCAGAATGGTTGGTGTAGATCCAAAACATGGCGGGAAAGGGATTGCAAAAACATTAACAAAAATGTGCATTGATCACGCAATACAAACTGGCGAAAAAACAATTGCGTTACATACTTCAGAATTTATGAATGCTGCAAGACATATTTACGAAAGGCTTGGCTTTAAAGTTCTCCAGGAAATTGAACCCCGGTTTGGAAAAAAATATTGGTTGTATACTTTGGAATTATAATAATTAAAGTTTATCCAACAACAAACACAACTCTTTCGTCAACTCTTTTCTGCTGTATTTATTTACCTCAGCATCATTTGCATCTGTTACCTTCCCATTAAAATAAGAGAGAATATTTTTTTCTAAATTAACTTCGTCATCAAAACCGCTAATTAAACCCGTTTTGGTTTCATTAATTATTTTAGCGAGATCGCCATCTACAGGTCCAATGGCCAGTACCGGCACTTTAGCGCTCATGTATTCAAAGAATTTACCCGTTAAAATGCCTTTTGCATTTTTAGTATTATTCACCAATAACAATAATAATTTAGAGCGTTGTTGTTCTTCAATAACTTTATTGTGCGGCAAATAATCTATCTTATTTACAAATTGAGATAAACCAAACGCTTCAATTTGTTCCTTTACATAAATATCAATTTTACCAACCAATTTAATTTCCAACTGATCTTTAAAGGTTGTATTTTCTTTTACCAGTTTTTGTAATACCTTCCACAACACTTGTGGATTACGGTCTTTAACCAAAGTGCCAATATGGGCGATGCTGAATTTTTTATCCTTTTGAATGGCTCCTGTATTCAGATCTTCAGTATCAAAACCATTTGTGATCACTTTAAATTTATCAAGTGTTTTCCCTCCTGCAGTTTTATACATTTCTAAAAACTCATCGCTCATGGTTTGGCCAACACTTAAAACAATATTGGCACTTTGTAAAACACTGAGTTCTTGTTTGTGATGTTTATTATCTGCCCATTTGCTCAACATTAATTTTTCGTAAAAATCAATGTTGGTCCATGGATCTCGGAAATCGGCAACCCATTTTAAATTATTATTATTTTGTTTTAAGCCCAATGCAATTAAATGCATGCTATGTGGCGGGCCGCTACTTATAACAAGATCAATTTTATTTTTTTGAATGTAATCCGTTAAATAGTTAATGCTTGGTTTTATCCAATATTTACGCGCATCCGGAATAAAAAAATTTCCTCTTATCCAAACAGATATTTTTTCTGTAATACCTGCTTTTTTATTTTCACTTAAAAAAGATGCGTTTATTTTATCATCTTTTTTACGTCCAATAAATTTTTTATAAAATCCATAAGGTTCCCAGATCGGCGTTTTTAAAACAGTAACTCCTTTTGGCACATCTTTTTCTAAACTTTCATCTATTACCGGCATTTCGCCATTTTCGGCAGTATACACAATAGGTTCGTAACCAAACTCACGCATATACTTTACAAATTTGAGCCAACGCTGCACACCTGCTCCACCACTTGGCGGCCAATAATAAGTAAGGATCAGCACTTTTTTCATTCGTAATGTAAAACTACAAATATTATTAATAGCCTACCTAATATTTTGTTTTATGGCAACTGCTTTTCCAGCAACAATTAATTTTTTGGGCGCCGGCCGGGCTGCTTCGGGCTTCGCTTCGCTACGGCTGGGCGGGAAAACTTCGCCCGAGCTGAACCCTGCGCATCCCTGGCGCAATTCCACATAAAAAAACCGCCATTGTTATTCGCAATGACGGTTAATTTTTATAAATTAAATCGATTACTTAGTTAGCACAATTTTTTTAGTAGAGACTACTTTTCCTTCTAACGAAATTTTTGCAATGTAAGTACCACTTTCAAATCCTGAAACATTAATACTTGTATTGCCAATTGTTTTATTTACCAGGCGGCCTGTTAGATCATAAACCTCAATAGCATCATATTTACCATCAATATTTAAAACGTTTGTTGTTGGGTTAGGGAACACATTATAAGCATCAACCGTATTTTTAAATTCAAAAGTACCGGTTGGTGTAAGGCTTCCCATTTTCATACCATTTCCAAAACTGGTAACCCACATTTCAGTATTATTAAAAGGATTAAAAAACACGCGCTCGGGTTGCTGAAAATGATAACTCTGTACCATTGAAAAAGTTGGTGTTGCAGCATTGATATTATTTGATACCCATAAACCATTTGTTTCGGTTGTCATAAAAATTTGATTCGCATTATTTGGATTAAATGTACACGAAGCAACCCTGTCAATAAGAGAAGTGTTGGTTAATTTAACCCAGCTCGTGCCACGGTTAGTTGTTTTATATAAACCTCCCAAACCACTTGCAGGCCCGCCCCATCCACTATACACACCGGCATACCAGGTATTTTGTAAAGGATCATTTGGATCTATCACAATATCTTTTGTCCAATAATACATACCTGTGTGCGAAACATCTGTCCAACTATTTGTTGCAGGATTATAAATGAACACACCCGAGCTTGCTGTAAATGCTCCGGCACTTGTTCTTCTACCTGAATAAGTAGCAACCATTTTTCCATCGTTTAACACCACAATACTTGCAGGATGTTTTTCTGTACGTGGAGGATTTGGAAGCAATGTCCATGTTGAAGTTCCAAGATTATTAAGATCACTTGTTACATAAATTCCACCAACACCACTACCACCAGAATAATGAATAACACTAGCATAAGCGCGATTAGCATTGTTTGGATCTAATGCTACCCAAAACACCGGGTGATTGAACACTTTTATATTTTGCCATGTGGCGCCGCTATTAGTTGAATAAATAATTTTTCCGCTTGCATCTGTAGCATCTAATTGCGCATCTGCTAAACGTGTACTTTGATACATATCGTGTATGCCTGAAGTTCCGGCAAATAGCGTACCGTTAGTTGGATGTTGTGCGATTCGATACATTGAATTGGCTGTATGCCCTGTATAGTTAAATGACCAGGAAGTTCCACCATCAGTACTTCTTACACCGCGAATATCAGAAAAACAAGAGAACATGTTTGTGGCATTTGCCCATGCTACCTGCCAGCAAGTTGTATTTTCGATACCAACACTTTGATAACTTTGATTTAATGGTGTGTTTGCATTTGCAGGATGTTGTCCTGTTGGATCAACATAACCTTGCGACCAACTAGTACCACCATTATTTGTTTTATGCATAAAACCAAAATCACCAAAAATTACACTTTGAGAATTGTTTGGAGCGACAGCTACGCCAAAAGCACATTCCCCATAACCCCAGTTACGATCTCCACCATTGCCGCTCCATCCGGTAATAATATTTTGATTTGTTGCTGTATTAAATACGTGCGACCAACCTGTACCAGCGTTTGTAGTTTTAAGAACGTTTGGATAAGAATTGTTATCGCTACCTGCAAGATAAACGGTATTGATATCATTACCGGCCATACCCACAAACATTGGGAAATCATTCGTTAAATTCATTCCTGTAGTTACTTTAGAAACCCAGTTACCTGCGCCATAATCTACCGCATAAACTCCGCTTGCAAATTGATAATAATCAGAGCCAACAACACCCACATATACATTGGCTGTTGCACCAGTGATACAAAAGAAACGTGTAGTTGGGCCAACTTTTGCTCCTGCAAACGACCAAATTCTTTCTCCGGCAGGAATACCTGTAATTGCAGCAACACTGAATGACGTTCCGGCATTTGTTGAAACCAAAACCCCATCATTTGTTCCTATATAAATACTGTTTCCATCAAAAAAAACACCACCTACAACATTTCCTGCGCCTGTATTTGTAGCGGTATGAATACTGGTGAAAGTAGTTCCACCATTACCGGAAAAATAAATTTCGCCATAATAAGAAATAATTACGCGCGACGGATTATTATAATCCGCATCAATACTAAATGTTTCTTCTGTGTTATCAGGGTTACCTGCCAGTATAGACCATGTTATACCGTTGTCGGTACTCTTCATTGGCTGCACCATATTATTAGCATAGCTTACTGAGTAAAGCAAACCAAAGCTTGATGTAAAACAAACTTTTGAATTATGCCCACCTATTAATTGTGAAAAATGTACCTGGTTATAAGAGTTCCCAAAATTCGTGCTGTGAAAAAGCTCGCCCATATCGCATGAAATATAATATTCGCTATTATTTGCCGGATTAATAGATACAGCAAAAAGCGCTCCTCCTCCACCAATACCCTTAGATGCAAAGGATGCAGGTTGAGCAATAGAACACAAACTAATAGCGATGAACAGTATTGTAAATAGTTTTTTCATGGTAAAGGTTTTGGCTACCATGAAATTACTAAATAAATTTAGATTCTAAAATAAATTACAGAAATAGCAGTTTAAAATACGATTAAAGACGTATTAATGCTTTATAATTATTTTTTTGACCGTGCTTTGCGCTCTGTTATTAAAAGAGATCTTTAAAAAATAAATGCCATCATTTAAATTTTCTGTTTCAACAACTACCTCATCTTCTTTTAAACTATTTTCTTTATTTAAAACTAATTCACCAATAACATTAAACATTTTTATTTCATTAATGTTTTGTCCACTGATATATAGGCTTGTGTTAGCAGGATTTGGATAAGAACTTGCCAATGAATAATTATTATTTTTCTGGATACCCACCGATTTTAAATTCCATCCAATTTCTTTTAAGATGCCTAACTCCCATGGCGCTGGAATTCTAACGGTATCGCCTGCTCCCCAAAAATAAGACATAATTGTATTTGCATAGGTGTTATGAATATGCAACAGATCAACACCTAATGTATATGTACCTGCACCACCTGATAATCTAATTGGTGTATTTGAGTGTGAAGGATTTGCATAAAGCGGTCCACTAAAATAAACAGCGCCGTTCTTTATACTATCACCCAAAGCCGTTGAATTTTGCGCTGCGCAAGTTGTCATATGATTACCGGATACTTTTACCATGTATTTATCAAAAATACCCGGTACACTATCTTGTCCTCTCCATGGAAAAGATGTTGATGCAGGAGAAATAGCAGATGGGGGAATATTTCCAAAAGAACCTTTTCCATTAGCATCTACATAACCATCGCTATAAAATCCAAGACCATGGCCAATTTCAT
>JBDSFC010000210.1:0-7076 GCA_039919745.1 Bacteroidia bacterium
GTCGCCTAATCCTGATGACGAACAAAAAGCAAAATCGATTAGCGAAGTTATTGCGTTTAAAAGAAAACCCCTCGCTCAAAATGTTATTGTTGATATTCTAAAAGAACATTTCTCGGGACATTTATAATTTTTTGAATTAACTAACATACCTGTTTGTATCTGCGATACTATTTACGGTATCATAAGCATAATCCATAGAAAATGGTTTTGTTAAATAAGCAGTCGCACCAAGCTTATAGGCAATCTGCATAATGCTTGGCTGGTGAAGCGATGACATGATAACAATGGGAATATGCTCTGCCAATAATTTTGAATGTATTGCATTCATAAAATCAAGGCCATTCATATCCGGAAGCACAATATCCAATAAAACAATTGTTGGCGTTATTACATTTGCTTTAAAATATGCATCATCAACATTTGATGAAACCGTTACTTTATAATTTTCCTTTTCGAACCTGGCTTTTAATGTCCAAAGTATAAATTCATCGTCATCGACTATGAAAATATGTTTTTGATTAGTTTTCATGGCTTCCGGTTATTAGTTACGTAATTTTTAATTAATGCTTTTATATTTTTTTATTTCCTTTTCAAGTTCCTCCAAAATAACGTACATGTTCTTATCAATAAAACCTATCATCTGCCGTATATGGTTATGCTCCTTAATATTAACGGCATTGACCTCAATAAATTTTAATTTTTCAGCCAAATTATCTATACCCATAAAGTGAAAAGAGGGAACTGCTTTATGCGCAAGCAAACCAACCTTTTGCCACTCATTATTTTCCAATTCATTTTGCATTTTTGAAATTATTTCGCTTGAGCTTCTTACAAATATTTCTATCATGTTTGCTAAAAAATCATTGTTACCATTACTTAATTGGATCAATTCAGTTAAATTATAACTATGCTCTTTTTCAATGTTATTTTTGAAATCTAAATCTTTCATAAAATGCTGTTTAAACCTTCCTACATGTAAGTACCAAGTTCATGCCAAAAGCTTTTTATTTTTAAAACATTCAAATAATTGATTTTCAGTATATTACGATATTATTTTTTAGAAATAATTCTTTTAACTTTATATTATTCCCAAAACAGTAAACTATTCTTATAATAAGAAAAACAATTTTTAATTAAAGCGGGCTGGCATCTATTTTGCAAATACTAAAGAATAAAACTAGAATTATGATTTACCAGATCCTTGACTTGCCCCCTAATATGATTGGTTTTAAAGCCGCCTGGAAGGTTACTAAAAAAGATTTTGACGAAGTGGTAATTCCTTGTGTAGAAAAACATGTAGAAAAAATGGGTCAAATAAATTATCTTTTGATCTTGGGAAATTCAGTCAAGAACCTTAATTTTTTAACGTGGTTAAAAGATACTTTATTAAGTTTAAAATACATCACCAAATGGAATCGGGCAGCAATTGTCAGTAGTTCAACATTGATAATAGTTTTAACCAAGATCTTTAGCCTTTTATTACCCGGAGAGTTCAGAGTATTCTCACGTGATAATATAGATATTGCAATTAACTGGGTAGCAACCGGTAATTTAAGTTAAGCGATCACGCTCTTTTTAAGATCAAAAACGATGGCACATTTTCCAGCCGTTCAGGTTCCTTCTCTACAATGGTCTTTTTACGAGACAAACTTCACTTAAAATATAAGAATTAACATTATTATTGTAAGGTATTTCGGTATCGATCGACTAATACTAAAATGTAATTTATGCCTAAATTGTTTTCTTTTATTTTGGTTTGTTTCCTGCAAATATCCTTTGCACAAAGAGTTGTATTGCTTGAACAGTTCACTAACTCCGGATGTCCGCCATGCGCGGCTTACACACCATCAGTATTGAATTACGTTGATACAAATCCAACAGATGTGGTTGCAATAGCTTATCATACCTATTTCCCGTATAACGATTCCATGTATTTCGAAAACCCAATAGAATCCACTTCACGGGTTAATTATTATGGAGTAGCCAGTGTGCCCTATTCTATTGTTGATGGTAATTATTACAGCAACACCTCTTCAAATTTTTACCCGCTTATTGCCAACACTATTAATACACGAAAATTGGTAGCGAAAAAATATGATATTAATCCATTACAAACTTCTATCATAAGTAATAATTTAACAACCAAATTTGTTTTTGAGTCATTACAAAATTCTAATATTTCAGATTCTTTAATTGCGCATATTGTTGTAATAGAAAAAAATGTACTTAAAAGTTCATACGCCGGTTCACCGGGTGCAAATTCAGAAACAAATTATGAATTCGTTATGCGGAAAATGTTACCAAACCAATCCGGTACTTTTTTAATAAACCGTAATTTAAATGGAAAAGATACTCTTACATTTAACTGGGCAATGCAGAAAATTAAAAATACTGCAGAAGTAAGAATTGTAGCTTTTGTTCAAAATAAAAACACAAAAGAAGTTTATACAGCCAATCTATTTTCTACCGGACTAACAAACAACATTGATAAACCAACAACAGATCAAATAATCATCACTATTTATCCAAATCCAACCAAAGGTGACGTTACAATAAGATCTCTTAATATAAAAAACTCAGCAACTATAGTCTTGGTTGACGTACTTGGCAGATCGATTTTTGAAGGTGTTATTACTCCAAATGAACCTTTAAAGATCCAAACACATTTGTTTGATAAAGGCTTACATTTTGCTATTATAAAGGAAGGCAATATAACTATTTCACGAAAAATAATTATAGAATAGTATATCTACTATTGTTTAGAATTTTACTAATTTTAATTTTCTAAACTAAATACTATGTCACTTAGCATATACGGAAAACTACCTTCAGGTGACCGCTTAAAAAAAATTAAAACTTCTCCTAATTACAAAAACGGTACTTTCCAAAATATTTCAAAAACAAATGCAATAGCTGAAGATGCCTCATTTTGTAAAATGATGGGGAGTTTTTTAAATAAACCAAAAACCATCTCACCTCCAAGCACTTTACCTTCCGTTAAAACAGATCTAAAAAAAATAAATTCAGACGAACCGGTTATAATTTGGTTTGGACATTCATCCTATCTTATAAAAATAAATAATAAGACCATTTTAATTGACCCTGTTTTTAGTGGTAACGCAGCGCCTGTTTCGTTTATGATAAAAGCATTTAAAGGCGCGGATGTATATCAACCTGAAGATCTTCCTGCAATTGACATTTTAATTTTAACACACGATCATTATGATCACCTCGACCATAAAACAGTTATTAAATTAAACACTAAAGTAAAAAAGATAGTATGTTCGCTCGGCCTTGGGTCACATTTAGAACATTGGGGCATTTCAAAAAACAAAATAAACGAATTGGATTGGTGGGAAACTTTTAACGATGGCGATCTGAGCTTAACCACAACCTCCGCAAGACATTTTACCGGCAGGGGAATAAAAAGAGGACAAACATTATGGTCGTCATTTATTTTAAAAACAAAAACGCATAATTTATTTTTAGGTGGTGATTCAGGTTACGATAAACACTTTAAAGAGATAGGCGAAAAATTTGGCCCGTTTGATATTGCTATTTTAGAATCCGGGCAATATAATAAAATGTGGCCAAACATTCATATGATGCCCGAAGAAACGGTTCAGGCAAGTATTGATCTGAAAGCAAAAATTCTATTACCGGTTCATTGGGCAAAATTTGCTTTAGCTATGCATCCCTGGAGTGAGCCTATTGAAAGGGTTGTAAGAAAAGCAGGGGAGTTAAAAGTAAAAATTACCACACCAATGATCGGCGAGCCTGTTATTCTTGGAAATTCCTTGCCAAATAAAGAATGGTGGAATTCAATAAAATAAACTATTTGTCATTTCGACAAAGAAAGGAGAAATCTTTATAAAAAATCCTTCCTTTGTCAGGATGACATAACAATTATTTCGACAGTACTTTAAATTCTACCCTCCTGTTCAATTGACGGCCTTTTGCTGTATTATTTGTAGCAATTGGTTTGGTTTCACCATAATTTTTTAAAGTAACACGACCTTCACTATCTCCCATTTTGCTTTTAATATATTTTGATACAGCTTCTGCTCTTTTATGTGACAGCTCATTATTATAAGCCGCAGTACCAATATTATCAGTATGTCCAGAGATCTCAACCTGAACAGTTGGGTTGGCTTTTAATAATTTTACTAAACGATCTAATTCATAAAAAGATTCTTTACGCAATTCTGCTTTATCAAAATCAAAAAAGATATTATTGATAGAGATCGATTGTCCAGCTTCAATTGGTGTTAAATAAAGATCTTGTGTCATTTCTTTATACTCAGGCAGTTTAGCAAGATCAATATTTGCATTCACTGAAATAAAACCATCTTTCTCTGCTAAGTATCCATAATTGCTTCCTGAAGGAAGAACAATAGCATATTCGCCATTTACAGGGTGCGAAACAGCAATACCCGACTCTTTTCCATTGGAAAGGTCTTCAAAAAATATTCTTACACCCGCAATTGGTTGATTTGTTTTACTATCAATCACTTTACCTTTTACTAAAATAACAGGCGACGGCTTAAGATTTTTTGGTAGTGCAAGTGAATAAAGATCAAAATCACCTGCCGTTTCACTTTCAGTTGTAAAATAAACTTTATTACCAGAAGCCGAAACTGTAAAAAAAGATTCGTCATTAGATGTGTTTACTTTTGGCCCTAAGTTTTCAGGCTCTGACCATTTTGTCCAGGTACTATCTAACCTACGAACCATATAAACGTCGCTTCCACCATAACCGGTTAAACCATCTGATGTATAATATAATGTACGGTCATCTGCCGCTAAGAAAGGAGCGGTCTCTAAACCTTTACTATTTACAGTTGGTCCAAGGTTACGTGGTTTAGACCATGTACTATCAGATTGCATAAAGCTTACGTAAATATCAAGACTACCATATGTGTTTTTTTTAATATCCTGCGCCATCAATAAATATTTTTGGCTATTTGAAAGGTAATAAGCAACCAGGTCACTTTTATTAAAATCATCCTCAATTGTTAATTGTTTTGGAAAGCTCCAGCCTGTAGAGGTTCTATGACTAACAGAAACACCCTGGCGCATTGTTCCGTCAGTATGATAAGCGTTACCAACTAAAATAGTATTTCCATCAGGCGAAATTGAATTGATGAAATTTGGAAATTTATTATTTAAAGGTTCGCCCATATTTTTTGCTTCACCCCATGTATTATTTTTTGCATCCCATTCTGAATACCAGATGTCTTCATCATCATCTTTACCTCCAATATTATTTGGATCACGATAACGGCTAAAATAAAGTGTATTACCATCGGGTGAAACTAAAGGGCCCATTTCAGGATATTGACTATTAACAGAACCGGTTAATTTTGTAGCAACCATGTTTGATTTTACAACGTCTGATTCACTTAATTCAATTTTCATTGGTTTATCTGCCTGCAATAAACCAATAGCATCTATAGCAACAGGAATATCTTTAACAGATTGAAAAATAATTTTTACAGCAGCCACTTTAAAATCCAAAGTAGAAGCATCAACATTTAATAACCTGCTTCCATTTAATCCTTTTTTAAAAGTGTAAGAAATAACTTCTTTTTCATGATCCAATGAATCGTAAGCAAAAACGCGACTGATATAACCGGGATGGTTAGACTCTGCAACTAAAATATATTTTACTTTCATTGGTGTAAGAAAACCAACTTTAATGAATTCCGTTTTCTCGCCGGTTCCTTTCGGTTCCCAGGCGTTAGCATTTTTTCCATCTCTTGGCAACACATTAGGCCTTCCTAATACCTGTTTGGAAGAATATTCTTTCGTTCCTACCTGCGAGGAAACCTCAATTATTTTAAATGCCCATTGAACATTTTGAGAATAAACAAAATTTGAAAGTGCTAAAACGAAAACAAAGGATAAAACAATAATTTTTTTCATAAAACATATTTTAAATGTTTTATGGCAATTGTTGTTCCTGCATACCCTATTCAGTAAACTGTGGAAATGCTTAGTTCCCATAAATGGATTTTGGGAAGTGCTTCTACACTGTGTAGATAAAACACCCCTTTTTCATTAAAATTTTAAAAAATTGTCACTCTGAGCGGAGTCGAAGAGACTAAGCAGTATCTCGACTCCGCTCGACATGACAATAAGATAAAGGCGATTAAAATTCCAAACGGTAACTCAGTAACGGCAATAAAGGTGTTTGGTACCAATATTTGATATTCCCGGTCTTTGCGTCAAAATATTGCCCTCCAACATTCTTGCGGTTAGTTGTATTTTGAATATCTAACGCCAAAGTGCTCGTTACCTTTTTATAATTACGTTTTAAACTAATTCTAATATCTAACCTGTAATAATCCGGATTTTTATTTTCGAAAGTCTTTTCTGTTATATATTTTGTCTCACCATTTGCAATTGATGCCGGCAGATCAATTGGTGTATACCTGTAGCCACCGACATAAATAGATTTGATATTAAAACCAACTATACGGTTTTTTCTTTTTTCTGACATGGTCCATTCTTTGCCCGCCGTAAAAGTAACAGCGTAATTAGTATTAAAACGGGTATTATACCAAACATCGTTTGCTGCTTTGTATTCTGAATTATATAACGAAGTAGATAAAATATAATACAGATTTTTATGAAGAAACCTTTCATAGGTCAATTCCAAACCATAATTTCTTCCAAGCCCCGTGTTTACCAATTGGTCAGTGTTATACCCATCTACCGAATTTAACATAGAATACGTACTTTTTTTATCAATGCTCACAGGTACATTAAACAAATGCTGGTAATATACTTCTGTTTTAATGTGTGAAAAATCATTAATAATACGATCGTATCCTAATACAATATGATGTGCCTTACTTAAACCCAAATTTTTATTGGGAGTAGAAAATGTATTATCATCATTTGGTTTTTTAGCGAAGTACACGCCAATTGGTTGTAACTGGCTATGCAAACCATAACCCATGCTAAAATTATTTTTGGGTGTGAGTTCATACTTCAACGAAGCGCGGGGTTCAACCGAATTAGAATTATTTAAGAACAACTGAAAATAGTGTAGACCTACATTCGTGGTTAAT
>JBDSFC010000602.1:0-2791 GCA_039919745.1 Bacteroidia bacterium
CCTGTTTTAATTATCGCAACAATTGCGCAAATTATTTTGTTCTATTATTTAATAGATCTTTTAAAAGGAGACAGGGCTTTATTTGACGCAACACTCACGGCATGTAGCCTTACTGCAACATATATGATGACAAAAAAATGGGTGGAGAATTGGTTAACGTGGGTTTTAATTGACGGCGCATATGTAATTTTGTATGGCGTAAAATTTATGTGGTTGTTTGCGATCCTGTATTTATTTTTTACAGTAATGGCTTTTTATGGTTGGATGAAATGGAGAAAAGCAGCGTTATTAAAATAGCAATTATTGGCGCTGAAAGTACCGGCAAATCTGAGCTGTGTGAAGCGCTTGCAAAACATTACAATACACATTGTGTACCTGAATATGCACGTGAATATTTTAACCATTCAGATCTTTATAACTATACAAAAGAAGACCTTGTTATAATCGCCAAAAAACAAATTGAAAAAGAAAACGATCTCATAAAAAAAGCCCACCGTTTTTTATTTTGTGATACAACTTTAATAACACTTAAGATCTGGGCAGAGTTGGAATTTAAACAAACGCCGGATTTTATTGAACAGAATCTCTTTAAAATAAAGTACGATCATTATCTTATTACAGCTAACGATATGCCCTGGAAAGAAGATCCGTTAAGGCAGAATAAATTTAGCCGTGAAATGATCTTTGAAATGAATAAAGCGGAAGTTGAAAAATTAAAAACGCCTTATCATGTAATTAAAGGATTAAATGAAGAACGCAAAAATAACGCAATAAGAATAATTGATAAATTATTTATTGAATAATTATTTTTTCTGTCGCACCAGTTTCGTTTCCGGAATAATAGGTTAAAAAATAAAGTCCTTTATTAAAATTACTGCAATCAATAAAGTCAACGCCACTCATTTTATTTTTATAAATTTCTTTGCCTTGTACGTCATGAATAGTAATGATCTTAATATCCTTATCCAATACATCTATTTTGTTGGTTGATGTATTATACAATACCGCTTTTTGTGCTAGTAATGTAGTTTTAGGAAGTGATGTAATTACCGAACAATTAATGCTGGCAGTACCAGTACTTAAAAAATCTACAAAATAATTGAGCCCACTATAATTACTAAAACATAAAATTAAACTGTCGCCAGCATTAACATGTAACGGAGGCTCGTAATTATATTTAACACCATTGGGCGGTAAATTTAAAGTGTCGCAAATGCCTGTTCCACCGATTATAGATGAATTCCAATTACATCTTAATGGCCCTAATTGATTATTAAATATTTTAGAACAAGTGCTTGCGGTATATTTCCAAATAGACCAATCAGAAAACCCCATTTGTGGATATGATCCAAGATCTGATCCCATTAATAGTTCAAAATTACCGCTATTGCAGATCTTGAAAATAAACCATTGCGGATCACTTTCATTAGCCAGCATGCAACCGGCATTTGTGCCAATTGGGTTTATTTGTGGATTGCTTATCGTATTAGGCGTTTGTAGATCATTTATATTCCCGTTCCCGGTATTTGGAAACAAATGTGTTGTGTAACCATTATTGGCCAAAATGGCTGTTACGCAATCCAGGTTGGTAACCTGTGCATTACCAAATTGAATGGAAAATAAAAATATGAAAAGATACTTTATCATTATTTTATTTCAACTTCCCCCATTTTGCAGATCTTTGTAAACTCAGCCTCGGTTACTTTTCCAGTGCTTAGGCGAGACAAGCGAATCAGGTCCATGGTTTTAAAAAATGGATCCTTTTTAAGTGTTTCAAGGGTTACAGGTTTTTTAAAGTCTTTGTAAGGCGCTACTTCAACCGCCAGCCAGGCTGTTTCTTCGGTTGTAGGGTCCTGGAAATGTTCTTTTACTACTTTGGCAATACCCACAATTTCCATACCCTCGTTGCTATGATAGAAAAAAAGAAGATCGCCTTTTTTCATATCACGCAGGTTATTGCGTGCTGCATAATTGCGTATCCCTGTCCAATCGGTTTTTTTATCTTTTTTAAGCTGTTCCCAGCTGTAAGCTGATGGTTCGGATTTTATAAGCCAATAGTTCATAATAGATTTTATAATGGGCTGAATTTAAGAAAATTATTAATATTTGAGCGTAATTATGGGGAAACAGATCGTGTCAGAAATCTTTAAATCTTCTAAACTTTTCAACCTTTAATTAAAAACATATAAACAATCCCAAAAGCGGCTGAAATTGGTAGTTCAAAAAAGAAATTTCATCTAAAATTATATTGTTTTTGATGAAAAAACCCATACATTTGCACCCGAAATAAAAGCTTTCAAAACACAAATTCACGTAATGACCAGTAAAATTAGCGCATACAAGAGATTTTCAAGTATCTGTTTTGTGATATTTGCCCTGTTTTTCTCACTTTCTTCAAAATTAAATGCTTCTGAACCAATAGAACATGATCATTCTACAGAAGAAACCCATGCTTCTTTAGAGGCTGGTCATAGTAACACTGAGGACCCTAACGCTCCTGTAAATATTTCTGCTATTGCTTTTGAACATATTTTAGATTCACATTCATGGCACTTATGGGGCGATGGTCACGACGCTTTCTCACTCCCTTTACCGGTTATTTTAAAAACAGCAAATGGTATCGTGTTTTTCATGTCATCCGAATTTCATCACGATACACACGGTATGGCAGTTGTTGAAAAGAACGGTGAGCGTTTTGTGAATTTAGAAGAAGGTATTTATTATGCTTCCGAAATGCCAAATGAAAATGGCCAATACGTTACTTCAACAAAGAACGAAAAAGGAGAAGAGG
>JBDSFC010000238.1:0-2681 GCA_039919745.1 Bacteroidia bacterium
AAGTTCTTATGAAACGTTAAGCGAGAAAATTCCCAATGCAATAAAAAAAGTATTAAAAGGCGACCTTAAAAGACCCTCAAACGAAGAGTTTTGGGCTTTACAGGATATAAGTTTTGATATTCAACAGGGCGATAGAATTGGCATTATTGGCCGAAATGGTGCGGGAAAATCTACTTTATTAAAAATATTATCCCGCATTGTTTCTCCAACAACCGGAAGGGTTGAAATAAACGGGCGCGTAGCAAGTTTACTCGAAGTTGGTACAGGTTTTCATGGTGACTTAACAGGGCGTGAAAATATTTTTTTAAATGGTTCTATTTTAGGTATGACCAGAAAAGAAATTGCCGCAAAGTTTGACGAAATTGTTGCCTTTAGTGAAGTAGAGAAATTTTTAGATACACCTGTAAAACGCTACAGCAGTGGAATGTACGTTCGTCTTGCTTTTGCAGTGGCGGCACATTTAGAGCCTGAGATCATGATCGTGGATGAAGTATTAGCTGTTGGCGATTCTGTTTTTCAAAAAAAATGTATCGACAGGATGACCGAGATTGCAAGAAACGGCAAGACCATCATCTTTGTATCGCACAGTTTTAGCAGCGTAAGCGCTTTATGTGATAAGGCGATACTTTTAGAAAAAGGTAAATTAACATCAACAGGTTCTATTGAAGAAGTATTTAATAATTATTATAAAACAGTGCGTGTAAATAACACCAGCTTTGATCTTGAAAGCTTTCAACGTTACGAGCATGCGCAGGGTATAATTTTTAAAGACATTAATTTTGAAGAATTCCCGATCCCGTTCGGTAAAAAAATTAAATTTTTTGTTCGACTTAAAACAAATAATAAAAGCATACGCTATAGCGATCTTGACTTTGGCATCAATTTTTGTGATAGCCAATACAATACTATTTACCATTGCAGCAATCGTTTCATTAATGTTAACTTCAATCATGAAAATGATGAAAGCAAATATTATTTTGAAGTAGAAAATAATTTAAAGCCCGGTTTTTATAATTTAATTTTATTTGTTCGTGCAAACGATGTGATCCAGGATTTTTTGATCAACCGCATCAGTATCGAAATAGCTGACGGAAATCCTTACGGTTACAACGATACACAGCAAATTCAAGGCGCTACATTACCAAACTTTAATATCTACAGGCAGTAAAATGTTTAATACGCCCATACTTTTCCTGATCTTCAACAGGCCTGATGTTACAAAAATTACTTTTGAAAGATTAAGAGAGATACAACCTGCAAAATTGTATGTTGCAGCAGATGGTCCGCGTGCACATAAAGCCGGAGAAGCAGAACTTTGTAAAGAAACCCGCGATATCATTAAAAAAGTTGATTGGCCTTGTGAAATAAAAACATTATTCAGGGAACAGAATCTTGGTTGCGGTAATGCAGTAAGCCAGGCCATTACCTGGTTCTTTGAAAATGAAGAAGCCGGTATTATTATTGAAGATGATTGTTTGCCGAATGTTTCTTTTTTTAATTATTGTACTGAGTTACTTGAAAAATATAAGAACGATGAAAAGGTTTTTCATATTGGTGGCGTAAATTTTCAAAATGGTCAGCAACGTGGTAGCGGTGATTATTATTTTTCTGCCGTCGCACACGTATGGGGTTGGGCTTCGTGGCGCAGGGCATGGAACAAGTATAAATTTGATATTCCCAATTTAGATAAGTTTACCGAAGAAAAAAAATTACAGAACTATTTTGATAATAAAACCATAATAGAACATTGGACAAAAACTTTCCAGTCTATCGAAAAGCACGAGATAGATACATGGGATCACCAATGGACCTATTGCATTTTTAATAATAACGGACTGTCAGTTATTCCAAATCAAAACCTGGTATCTAATATTGGTTTTGGTGTGGATGCTACGCATACGAAGACTGCAAGCCAATATTCAAATTTAATTACAAAAGAATTTACAGCACCTTTAAAACATCCGCAAACTGTTGCCCAGGATAAAGAAGCGGACCTATTTTTTTTCAGGGATTTTGATAAACTGATAGAGCATACAAAAAACGCAAACATCACTTTATCTTACAGGATAAAGAACAAGTTGATCACAACACTTGAAAATTTCCTGAGAAAAAATGTACTTTCAAAAAAGCATGGCGGGAAAAGCAATAATATTTTACTGGTAAAGCCCGATGCTATTGGCGATTTTTTTATCTGCCAATGGTTATTTAGTTATTTGGATAAATTCCCTGATCATAAGAACCATAACTTTTATTTACTGGCCAATATTCGTTTAAAAAGCTATCTCGATAAAAATAAACCGACTTTTATTAAAGAAATTATTTATTATGACCAAAGCATTCACAAACATTTTAAATCGTTGTACGGCTTTTATTTTGGCCTGAGAAAATATAAATTTAAAGTGGTATATAATTTATTGTTCTCAAGGACTCTACAGGTGGATGAAATTGTGCATTATACAGGTGCCCCTGAAAAGATTGGTTTTAAAGGCGATACAGCAAATATTAGTGAAGACGAAAAAAAGATCACGGATAAGTATTATTCAAAATTATTTGAAATAAAAAATATTGAAACGGAACTGTATCACGAAAGCGATCGGTTAAAATTATTTTTTGAAGATGTTTTAAGAACAAATATTGGCGATTTTAAGGATGGGTATTTAAAAGGCAACAATAAAGCTTCC
>JBDSFC010000239.1:0-3390 GCA_039919745.1 Bacteroidia bacterium
GTTCTTACGCCAACCTTGGCACCATTTATTCAGAAAGAGGTTTAAACGATAAAGCAATTCAGTATTTTTTAAAAGCAGAAAAACAATTCATTGAAATAAATTACCGATTGGGTTTAGGTAAGATCTACAATAGTCTTGGCATTTTATTTTACAACACAAAAGATTTTACTAACGCAACAAAATATTATACTAACGGATTAAAAATAGCACGTGAAATTAAAGATGAGACACTTTATTATAGCCTTGCCACCAACTTGGCAAATACATTAAGCTATCAGCGCAAAAACAAAGAAGCGCTTTTTATGTATATGAGTAGTTATAACATTGCCAAGCGACAAAATAATTTCTCTGACCTCGCTACCATTTGTAATAGTATTTGCCAACAATATCTAACATTGAATAACCTTCTATCGGCAAAAAAATACGAAACTGAAGCAATGGAGCTGATAAATAAATATGAACTAAGTGATTATTTTAAAATATCTGCTTTTGGCAATTACGGTATAATTCTTAAAAATGAAGGGAAATATAAAGAAGCCATACTTTATCTTGATTCAGCGTTAAATTATGCAAAACAAAACGGAGACCTTTCAAAACAAATTGCTCTATACACAGAGCTTGGCCAAGCGTTATTAAAAGAGAACCGTTATCCGGAAGCGCTGAAAAATACATTTAATGCATCCGAGTTAAAAGATTCCCTTTATACAAAAAATCTGGAAGATAAACTTGCTGAAGTAAATGCAATACATAATACCGAAAAAAAGGATCAGGAAATATCTTTATTGAACGGCCAAAAAAGAAATCAGAAAAAAATAAATATTCTTTTAATAGTAATTGTTATTGTATCCCTGATCTCACTTGTTATTGCTATTTACAGTTATATAAGGAAGAGAAAAAACAGCGAGCTTATTTCTGCACAGAAGGTGGAAGTAGAAAATAAGAACGAGATCATTGAGCGTAAACAAAAAGAAATACTGGATTCCATAAAATATGCGCAGCGTATACAAAACGCTCATTTACCCAAGGAGAGTTACATTACTAAACATTTAGACCGCTTAAAAAAGGATATTTAAGTATACTACAACCAGCAAATACTAAAAACTACACAAAAACCAAAAAAATTTATATCTTCGTTAAGCTAAAACAAAATGCAATTCGATATTACAAATATTACATTACGGAATTTTCTTTCCGCAATAATTATACTACTTTTTGGTTTTAATACTTTTGCCGATAATGGTCGTAAAATAGATTCTCTTTACACCATCGTTAAAACTTCTAAAAGTGATACTGTAAAAATTAACGCGCAGCTTAAGATCGCCAACCTATTAATGCCTGAAGACACTGTTAAGGGTATGCATGAGATTAAAAAAATTATTTACGCGCTTAATTCCGTTAGCAATAAAGCATTTGTATTTAAGTCTTACGAAAAGATCGGTCGGATTTGTTACACAAATGGCATGCTTCAAAAAGCCCGATATTATTGGGATAACGGCTTAGCTTCTGCCAAAAAAGAAAAAAACATTGAATACCAGGCAAAATTCTTTTGCCGCATTGCCGACCTTTTACAACAGGAAGATTTTTCAAAACAATGCATTGTTTATTATGATAGTGCTTTAACTATTGCTAAAAAAGGTGATGAAAAACTATTGAGCGACATCCTAATGAAAAAAGGTCGCGGCCATTATGACATTGGCGACTATAAAGCCGCGATGGACCATTATATACAAGCACAGCGTCTATTCGAAAAAAACAAATGGCAAAATGTTGAGTATGGTCACCTACTCCATTTTATCGGTTCTGTTTTTAAGCAGCAAAATTTTTACGATAAAGCTTTAGATTATTACGAGCAAGAATTAAAATTAGCACGTGATATAAAAAACAAATCCTTAGAAGCAGAAGCACTTTACCTCTGCGCCTCCATGTACGGAACCAAAGGTGATCTTGATAAGGAGCTTATTTATTTAAATAATGCTATTGAGCTTTTTAAAGAGCAAAAGAACTTTAGAATGTTAGGCTTAATGTATAGTAATCTTTCAGCGAACCATTCTGACAGAAAAAATTATAAAGAAGCAATTGCAAGCTGCGAACATGCTTTAGAGATCTTTAAAGAAATTGGAGAAGATGAAAGCAGCGCTGCAACATTAAGAAATTTAGGCGACCTGTATTCGAAAACCGGTGATCCAAAAAAAGCATTGGCTTATTTTAAAAAAGCAATGGATGCCGCGTTAAAAGTGGAGACAAAACAACTTTTAAATAAATCAGAGATCACACAATCCATGGCCTTTGCCTATTCCAATCTTGGTGATTATAAATCGGCTTTTAATTTAATACTAGAACACAGGGCGTTAAGTGATAGTTTAAGTAATGCCAGTAATGTAGAATATCTTCACACTTTAGAAAAACAATACGATACCGAAAAAAAGGAAAAAGAAATTGCTTTACAAAAAGTAGAAATTGATAAAAGTAATGCAATAGTAAAACAGCACGAAACGCAGCGTAACGCTTTAATTGGTGGATGTATATTAGTATTACTCGTTGCAGGGATCTCGATCATTGCATTTATTAATAAACGTAAAACCAGCAGACTTTTATCCAAACAGGTTGGCGAAATAAATTATCAAAATGCCATTATCAAAGAAAAAAATAAAGACATTACCGATAGTATTCAATATGCAAAACGTTTACAGGAAGCTGTGTTCCCCGAAGCCGATGTATTAAATACTTATTTTGCAGAATCTTTTGTTCTTTTTCGTCCAAAAGATATTGTGAGTGGTGATTTCTATTGGTTTGAAGAGGTAGAAGGCAAAACTATTATTGTGGTTGGTGATTGCACTGGTCACGGTGTGCCAGGCGCTTTTATGTCTATTCTTGGGCACAATTTATTAAATCAAATTATTTTAGAAGATAAAATAACTTCTCCCGGAAAAATTTTAAATCTCCTGGATAAACGTGTCAGCAATGCACTTAACAAACGCGATAGCAAAGCAGAATACAATGATGGAATGGATATGGTAATTTGCGTGGTGGATAAAGCAAAAGAAACTTTATCGTATGCAGGCGCTAACCGCCCATTGGTTATTAGGAGGGATGAAGAATTAATAGAATTAAAGCCAAACAAACATGCTATTGGCGGTATACAGGATAGTACCTGTAAATTATTTACGCAACAGGATATATCTATTAAAACCGAAGACGTTTTATACATGTTTTCCGACGGATATTACGATCAGTTTGGTGGGCCAAGAGGAAAAAAATTCAAATACAAACAACTCACGGGGCATATATTAGCAATGGCGCAAAAACCATTGAAAGAACAAAAAAATATTCTAGCCGAAACACTTATAACCTGGCAAGGAAACCTTGAGCAGGTTGACGATGTTTGTGTAG
>JBDSFC010000249.1:0-3511 GCA_039919745.1 Bacteroidia bacterium
CACGTGTTGTAAAAGAAACTATTGGTAAAGATCTTCCAAAAGGTTTTCAAACAGCAGAATTTGTTTTAGAGCATGGCTTTCTGGATAAAATTGTGCCCCGCACAGAGCTAAAAGAAAAGCTTGGAACGTTGCTGAAGATGTTTAAGAATTAAAAGATTTTTATATAATATTTGTTGATCCCAAAGTCTGTTTATGTCTTTGGGATTTTGCTTTTCACTCAGTCATTCCTACGATTCACTCTATTTAACTGATTTTTAACACTTTACATTAATATAAATACCCAACTTTTTACTACCTTTCATCGTATTAATATATAGAGAAATTCTATTCATGAACATTCAACCAGAACTTATAGCAAAGTGCATTAAGCAGGACCGAAGGGGTGAATATGAATTGTATAAACTTTCATACAGTTACTTAATGAGTATTTGTATGAGGTATAACAAAGATAAAGATACGGCCTCAGAAATTCTGAATATGGGGTTCATGAAAATATTAAAGAACATTAGTGCTTATAATCCTGAAATTCCTTTTAAAGTTTGGATCCGTCGTATAATGGTAAATACTTTAATTGATGAGTACAGAAAACAAAAACGCGAAAAAGAACGCGTTACTTATGTTGACGAATATTACGATTCATCTGATTATGCAGATGTGAACGAGGCACTAAGTAATATTAGCTGCAAACAAATTTACGACGAGATACATAAATTACCACAAGCTACAAAACAAGTGTTTAACTTATATGTAATTGATGGCTATTCGCACAAAGAGGTAGGCGAACTGCTTGGTATTAGTGAAGGGACCTCTAAATGGCATTTAAATGCCGCGAGAGAAAAACTAAAAGAACAAATTGGAAAAAATATATTAATTAGAGTATAAAAGAAAGATGAACCAGGAACAGAAGTTTGATAAGATTATCAAGAAAAAAGTAGATGAGGCGGAATTCCCTTTTGATGAGCAAAACTGGAATAAGCTGAGTATGCAATTAGATGCTGAAAGAAGGCTTGCTACCAGTCGTGGCTGGGGTAAATTCCTGTTTTTAGGATTATTGTTCCTTGGTATTACTTCAGCAAGTATTGCTTTATATAAAATTCAGGGTCCATTAGGCTTTAAAGATAAATTAGCCGGCAATATCACCTCAAATGATAATAACTCTTCATCTGCAAACGCTCATAATGCAAATGGAAATACAGATCAAAATTCAAATAATAATTTATTGGCTTCAAATACAATAAATAATTCTTCTGTTACAGAAAACGCAAAGTATGGTATTGATAATACGAATGGAATAAATTCTTCAGCTACGATCAATTCTTCTGCAAATTCAAACGAAAGCAATAAAGTTGATAATAGTAACGCAAATAGCAATTCAAACATAGACTCGGAAAACAAATCCGTTTCTGATAACAACACAAATAGTATTGCAAATACAACCGAAAATAAAAATAACTCAACGGCTGTTACTTCTCAAAAAAGTTCTAAAAATAATTTCGTTGCTAAATCAGGAAACAGTAATACTAATGAAAGTATTTCCGGATCTGATCAAAGCAATAACGAAAATGAAGATGCAAATGCAATGATGTCACCTGATAAAACAGTAAGTGATCTTGCAGGTGGTATAATGCTTGAGCATACTGTTCTTGACAGGATAGATGCAAGGATCCCAGTTCTTTTCTCAACAAGGAATGTTAAAACAGGTGCGCTAAAAATACCAAACTGGTATGAAGAAGATTATCACAAAAAAGGTAAGAAAAAACTTAGCTTCTTAAATATAGAAGCAGGTGGCGCTTTCTTAGCCGGATGGGACTCTAAAGATGGTAAAGATGGCAGAGGCTTAAATTGGTACGCAGGTGTAAATTATGGTAAGTTCATAAATAGAAAAGTTGGTTTTAGTGTTGGCCCTCAATTTTATAATATCAGCAATATTAAACAACCATTTTATGAAAGCTCTAAATCAGTTTATGGTTTAGGTTCAACTTCAAGCAATACTGTTATTACAACTCAATCACTTTCATATTTTGCAATACCGGTTAAGTTGTATTATGCCGTTAAACCCGCTCACCAAATTGGTGTTGGAGCTACACCAAGCTTTTTATTCAGTTCTAAAAATGTGGTTGAGAATTACCGTTTAACAGATAACATCAAATCAAACGAAACAAAATCTGAGAGCTCAGGTATTTACGAAGGTGTTAGGTTAAACAATATTTTAGTGTCTGCATTTTACCGCGCTAAAATAAATAAACGTATGTTCTTAAACACCGAAGTTTTATATGGCGTGAGGGATATATTTAAAAATACTACTTCTAACAGCTATTCGCAAAAGCCAATTGGTGTTAGAGTGGGAGTACAATTTACTTTATTCGAAAAATAAGTTTTTATGAAAATACATGTACTTTTTGTTTTACTTATTGCAGTACTTTTTAATTCGTGCAATAAAAAATCTCTTCCACCAAAAGATGAAGAACCTTTGCCCGTTTTTTATTGTAAGTGCGATGTGGGAGGATTTGCTGTGGATATAAAAGCAGGCGTAAATGGTTATTACATGAAATCTTCTTATTACCAGGATTCAAATTCTGTTTATGCTTTTAGAGGAGAATTAAAACAAAAAGATTGCTCCGGCGATTGTGGCTTTGGATTAACAGTGATCATTAATGACTATCAGGTTTCTACAAATAATACAATAAATATTGACAGTGCCCTGGCGGTGGGTTCTTATCAGTATAACGACGGAGTACTTGCACCATTATATTATACAGGAAGTTTTATACCAGAAGCGCAATCAAATCCAACAGTTCAGGCCATAAGTTATAATTGGGCCTTCAGTGATGGTTGGGCATGGAATACAACTAATTGTACAAGATCTTTAAAGACCAACACAAATTACACAACCTCATTAACTACCAATTGCCAGCAGTTCGGTGTTATAACTCACAATAATGTGTATAAAGTTGGTAACCCTGTTCAAACAAATGTATCGGCCGTTAGAATTTACCCTTTTACTGCTTTTTATTATAAATTCTCTACAACAAATCTTACAGGAACTGCTCCGTTTACTTATATGTGGGAATTTGATGATGGTTATACCTCGCCTGACGCTGCGCCAACCCACGAATATCTTATATCGAAACTTTACACTGCAAAATTAACAGTTATTGATGCCAATAATGATACCTGTATCTCTTATTACCAGGTTCCTGCTTTTAGCGGAGCTGTTGGCCAATCTAATTTCACAGCTAATTTTACGCCGGTTCAAAACACTAAAAAGCTTTCTACTATCAGTATTATTGTAAATGATGCCAAAGGCAATGTATATTCATTGTTAGCTAACCAAGCAGATAAAAACAAGTTTGAGATCGTTTCAGTAGAAAATTACCAAGCTGCGGATAACAATCAAGCCTTTAAAAAAGTTAAAATCAGGTTCAATTGCACTGTTTATAATGGTACAACCCCCCTCGAAATTAAGGATGCAGAGGCTGTTATTGCTATTGCCTATAAATAATTGCCTATT
>JBDSFC010000284.1:0-2591 GCA_039919745.1 Bacteroidia bacterium
CAATAGCTGTCCATGTATTAGAAGCGCTTATATATTTAATTAAACCAAGATTTGTACCATTTGTTTTATCAACGCCTGCATATAATTGTCCGCTGGGTGTAAAATAAATCACATTAACATTTTGTGCACCTGTGTTTGCCGTAACTGTCCATGTTACACCTGCATCTGTAGATTTAATAACCTTTATTGAGCTTGCGGCATAGATATCTGAGGATATTGGATCATTTATGATCGAAATAATATTATCAGGCGGTTGATTAACTAAGTTAGTAAAGCTTACCTGCGCAGAAGCAATTTTTTGCAGAGTTATAAAAGACAGTACACTAATTATACATTTTAAATTTTTCATACACCGTGTTTATTAGATATAAATAAATATATAACAAATAATTACCAGACTTACATCCGTTTACAATACGGTAACTATAAATTACAATTAGGTATTTTAAAAAAGAAAACTGGTTTTTAATCTTTTTTGTGAAATTTATTACCCAGTTTTAATAGTATTTAAGATGTGAAATCTTTTACTGGCAAAGAATTTGTTTTACTATTTAGTAAGATAGTACCTTTTTAGGTGGGATCGAAATTAATTAGTGAAGCTATGGAAAAGAATTATTTTACATCACTGCAAACAGATACTCGCACAGAGATAGCATGGAACTATGGCGAGATAATTACCACCGTTGAGACAAAAGATTATTATATTTCATTACTCTTGTTAGATAATTTTTATGTTGAAATTTTGATTGACAGATATACCAATGAATTAATTGAAATTGGGATCCAGGATGATGATGATGTGTTATATGAATACATCAAAGATGTGGGAATTAATTCTATAAAAAATTAGGTTAAAGATAATTTGTAGAGTATGTTCTACATTCGCGGTAAAGACAAAAGCCATTTAATAGCTTCTTCTTTTTCTGTAAAAGCACGAAAAGGGTACTCGGTCTTATTAAAGTAATTAAGAAAGTTGGCACCAAACTCGTAAGCACTGTTTTTTACCAAAACAGCTGTACCTCTAAAAAGTGTCATATTTTGCAGGTCTGCAACAAAACGTTTTCCTTCTTCTGTAATATTCATGTTTACTCTTACATCCGAAAACGTAAAATATGGTTTTTGTCCGCTCAATTTTTCTGCACATGTAATTAATTCCCGTATTTCCGGAAACCCTAATTCTGTACCGTCTTTGTAAATAAAATATACAATTGGTTCTTCATAAGTTATAGTTACATAAGACAGTTTAATTTCATTCATAAAAACGAAAATAAAATTTCTTTTTTAAATAGTCTATAGTCAATACAAAAAACTAACACTTTTGTTTAACTAAACCCATTTATAATTCACTAAAATATTTGTCATTCTCTAATTGCTGAATTATATTCACTATAAGATATTTTAAATTCCCCTTTTTAGGGGAGAAAATTTCTTTCGCTAAAAAATACCTTTGATGTATAACTACTAAAATTTTACATTATGAAAAAACAATTATTTTTATTAATGATCTTGTTTGTTTTAAATAAAACAAAGGCCCAGGTGTCGAATATAACTATGCTAAAAGACATTGCTGTTTCAGGGCCTTCAATGCCAACTGAATGTACTGTATTCAATAACAAAATGTATTTTAGGGCCAATGATGGCGTTACAGGAGGAGAATTATGGGTAACTGATGGCACAACCGCAGGTACTCAATTGGTAAAAGACATCAATCCCGGTCCTACAGGCTCACTTCCAATTTATTTAACTGTATGCAACGGCAAATTATTTTTTAATGCCAATGATGGTGTGCATGGTGAAGAGCTTTGGATGTCTGATGGGACAAGTGCAGGCACGCAACTTTTAAAAGATATTAAAACAGGATATAACGATTCTTATCCAGCGGAATTTACAGTATATAATAACAAACTGATCTTCCAGGCAGACGATTCTATTCACGCTATTGAGCCATGGGTTACTGATGGAACTATTGCCGGAACACAATTGCTTGCGGATATAAATCAAAACCCAAGCTATCAGAATTCTTTCCCTAAGTTCTTTACTGTTTATAATAACCTTGTTTATTTTAGTGCTGATGATTTTACACACGAAACCGAACTTTGGGTAACAGATGGCACGCCGATAGGAACGTATTTATTTAAGGATATTAACACAACTTCTTTTTCTGCTTCAGACCCAATGAATTTTACTATTTATAATAACAAACTTTATTTTAAATGCGATCCGGCAGCCAGTAATATTGATGCTGGTCAACTTTGGGTAACAGATGGAACAGTTGCAGGAACACAAGTTGTAAAAAATATAAATCCCGGCCACGACGGAATTATTGACGATATGTTTGTTCTTAACAACAAAATATATTTTGCTGCTGATAATATATCTACAGGACGTGAAGTATGGACAAGTGATGGTACAGCAGCAGGAACTGTTTTGCTGAAAGACATTAATCCGGGTGTTGCAAGCTCATATCCTTACAACATTTATGTATACAATAATAAATTTTATTTTCCGGCAAACGATGGCGTTAACGGTGTAGAGCTTTGGGCAAGCGATGGAACAACTGCCGGAACAGCCATGTTAAAAGATCTTAGCCC
>JBDSFC010000366.1:0-4947 GCA_039919745.1 Bacteroidia bacterium
AAAAACGCTCCAATAATGGGTTCTACACCTGCCAGCTCGCTTAAGAAGCCAGAGATAAAAACAACTGCCAATACATAAATATAATGTGAACTTGCCTGCGCTTCAATATTTCTAAAGAACCAGCGGCTTATTTTTGGTAAAAGATATAAGGTTGAAAAAAACAATAAACCCAACGAAACAATTATCTTTATCCAGAAAGCGGCATTCATATCACCTGTTACAACATTGGTAATAATACCCAATAAAATAAGTACGGCAGAGTCGGTAATAATTGTTCCCCCAAATGTAATTTGCACAGCCCTGTTTTTTACAATGCCCATGTTACTTACAATGGGATAACTTAACAAAGTATGAGTACTAAACATACTTGCCAGCAAAACCGAAGACCATAATGAAAAATGGAAAACATAAATACAAACGGCGTAACCAATTATAATGGGTATTAAAAAAGTTAAAGCGCCAAATACAATGCTTTTAGAACGGTTTTGACGAAACTCCTGCATATCAATTTCGAGGCCGGCCAAAAACATAATATAAAGTAGACCTGTTTTTGATAAGAGTTCAAAACTGTTTGTGGATTCTATTATATGAATCGAGTGTGGGCCAATAAGAACACCGGCAAGGATCAAACCAATAATACCCGGGATCTTAAAACGTTTAAATAAAAGTGGAGAGAATAAAATTATTAATAGGGTAAGCGCAAGAATAAGCACCGGATTTTTTACAGGCAGGTAATGACCAAAAAACTGGTTAAAGTTTAAAAAATAATCCTGGATAATACTCATACGTATTTTTTAGTCCTCCGATTCTTTAGAATCAAGTATATACCTGTTTCTTGTTCCGCTAAAGATCTTATATATAGAAGGCACTTTGAGATTGTATCGAAGACCTATATTAAAACAAACATCCATGATGTTTAATTGCGTTGTACCGTCAGAAACGCCAACACGCATTTTGTACTCACCAAAAACACTTACCTTTTTAAAGAACTGCTCAAAACCGGTACCAATATTTAAACCAATCCATTTTGTTACCGCTGTTTGATTTACCTGGTATTTTTCGTGCAGGTTTTGAAAATCATTAATACCCGTAAAATAACCTGAAAAAGAATTGTAGCTTAAACCAAATAAAGGATAAAAATATGCTTTGGTTCTTTTAAACCTGGCAAGCATGTGCACATTGGCCTCAACGGTATAAGCTTTTATGTCATACCAGGTTGGCTCGATATTAATTTTTTTGTAATAAGTATACTCAAGACTTGTCCTGAATATTTTTGAACCGCCATAAATAATAGACCCATGATATCCCATAGCATCATTATTTTCCTTAACGTTTCTTGTTAAGAATAAAACGCTGCGCACCAGGCTTCCGCCAATAGATAAGTTAGTTGTGCGTGAATGTGTTTTAACCGGTTTTATAGTTCTTACCTGCCCAAAGGAATTTTGAAAAAAAAGTAGTACGAAACCAATATGTAGTATTACTCTTAACATCTATTACAAAGTTACTGTAAAAAACAGTTTAAAACCAGCCAAATGTAAAATTTGTTAAACCACTTATTTAAAATCAAAAAGATTAGGTAACTTTATGGCAATGAAAACTATTACAGGTCTTTTTTTATTGTTTTTTTTATCTTTTAATGGATTAAAGGCACAAACTGTTACCACAAAGTCCGACAATCGTACGTTAATTCAATTTTCAGGTGTGGTACTTGATCAGGATAGCCTTACTCCTATCCCTTTTGTATCAATATTGATAAAAGGTACCGGCAGGGGAACTATTTGTAATTTCCAGGGATTTTTTAGCTTAATTGTTAATGCTGGTGATGAACTTGAGTTTCATTCAGTAAGTCATAAATTCAGAAGTTATAAGATCGCGGATACGCTTACTCAAAAATATTATTACGCTATTCAAATCTTAACAAAAGACACGATACAATTAACTGAAGTAGATGTTTATCCATGGCCTTCTAAAGAAGATTTTAAAAGGGCGTTTCTTGCTTTAGATCTTTCTGATACGGATATGGACAGGGCCAATAAAAATTTAGAAAAAGAAGCACTTACTTACCTGGAAAGAAACCAATCTGCCAGCGCTTCAGAAAATTATAAATATGTGATGCAGGCTTATTACACAAAGGTGTATACTACAGGCCAGGCACCAAGTATGACATTACTAAATCCGGTTGCCTGGGCCCAGTTCATTGATGCATGGCGCAAGGGTAAGTTCAGTAATAAGAAAAAGAAAAATTAATTATTTAATCTCTTCTTACTCTTTTTTAACTGTTTTTTATAAGCTCTTTTTTGATGTCTGTCTTCTTTTTTATTTCCCTTGTTGACCCTTGCACTGGGTTTATTTTTTGCCTTTTTCTTTAGATAAGGGTTATAGGCATCATCAGTAGTGCGATGTTTACGCCAAATACGTTTCCGCTCTCTTTTCTGCTTAAACATTTCATCATTTTGAGATGATGCATCGTTATAAGAAAAAACGAATAAGAAAAAAAACAGGCTAAAAATTATTTTTTTCATTCCGGGTAGAATTATCTGTTACAAATAACGGTGATAAAAACAAAAGTTACCCGGTCACTTAAAAATATTTTTAACCGGGTTATTAATATCTCCGGATTACGATAGGTTAAAAACTGTCAGTTCGAATGATTTTTGCTTGTTCCTGAAAAATCTTATCTATAACTCCTCAATACATTCTTTGCTATCGCTATGAATTACTCGAAGCGACATAACGTTATATTTTAACAAAAAAGCCCTTCCGTAAAACGAAAGGGCTTTAATTTATTAAAAATTTTAATTATTTTTTAGCGTCCTTTTTTGCCGGAGCAGCTGTTTTAGCAGCAGCAGCAGGAGTAGCTGTTGCCGCAGTAGTTGCTACTTTTGCAGGCTCTTCAATCACAGCTGCACGTGTAGTTTCAACACTAATTACAGAGATGTTTTTTGGATGCAAAATAGTAATACCATCAATATTGATATCACCAACAGCTATTGATTTACCAATAGATAATTTATCAACGTTTAAGCTAATGCTTTCAGGTAATTTAGAAATTAAACCTTTTACTTTTAACTTACGCATTTTAACGATCATTTTACCACCGGCTTTAACACCTTCTGATTGACCAACTGCTTTTACTGGTAAATAAACCGAAACCGGTTTATCAGCATTTACAGCTAAAAAATCAGCGTGAATTAATTTATCATTCAATTTATGGTATTGCGCTTCCTGTAATACAGTAAGGTATTTTTTACCATCAACACTAACTTCTACCAGGTTTGTATCTGGTGTAAAGATGATGTTTTTAAAATCGCGAATATCGGCGCTGAAGTGAATTTGCTCACCTGCTCCATAAATTACACATGGAACGTGGCCTTTAGCTCTTACAGCTGTAGCATCCACCTTCCCTACGTTCGCACGTGGCGAACCGCTCAAAGATACTGTTTTCATTTTTTTTGTTTTTAATTTTCAGAGTTAAGATCCTGCCCGTTTCAAAATCTTTAGCTCCTGTTATTTAATTACGGGTTATTACATTATAAAATTTTCGCTTATCGATTCATAATTGTGAACACTCTTGATCACTTTTGCAAAAAGATCGGCAACACTTAATACTTTTATTTTAGGGCTTTGTTGCGTTAATGGAATTGTATCGGTTACGATCAACTCTGTTAATTTTGAATTGGCAATATTCTCGTACGCTTTACCAGAAAGCACCGGATGCGTACAAATTGCCCTTACACTTAATGCACCTCTATCCATCATCATTTCAGCAGCTTTGCATAAAGTTCCACCTGTATCTACAAGATCATCCACTAAAACAATATTTCTACCTTCCATTTCTCCAATGGCAGTCATACTTTCAACCACATTGGCTTTAGCACGTTGCTTATAACAAATTACCATTTCGGCCTTTAAATGCTTGGCGTAACCGTTGGCGCGTTTGCTACCACCCATATCAGGCGCAGCAATCGTAAGGTTTTCAAGATTTAAGGATTTTATATAAGGAAGAAAAATAGTAGAAGCGTATAAATGATCAACCGGTACGTTAAAGAATCCCTGGATCTGATCAGCATGTAAGTCCATGGTCATAACCCGGGTTGCGCCTGCAACAGCTAACATATCGGCCACTAATTTAGCACCAATAGCCACACGTGGCTTATCTTTACGGTCCTGGCGGGCGTACCCGAAGTAAGGAAGAACAGCTACAATATGTCTTGCGCTGGCGCGTTTTGCAGCGTCAATCAGCAATAACATTTCCATTAAATTATCTGCTGGCGGCATTGTGCTTTGAATAACAAATACACTTTGGCCACGGATACTTTCTTCGTAAGAAGCCTGTAACTCTCCATCACTAAACCGATAGTGTTCTACTTTTCCCAATGGCTGCCCATAAGAGTTAGCTATTTTTGTAGCCAAAACTTCGGTGGCAATTCCTGAAAATATTTTTACCTGTGATTCCATTTTTTTAAGGACTGCAAATATAGGGATTTTTATGGCTTTTGGCAATATTTTAGAGGTCTTTATTTTGTGATATTGAAAACAAAACTTAGCTTTGCCATCCTAAAACAATGCCTTTGTGGCGGAATTGGTAGACGCGCTGGTCTCAAACACCAGTAACTTCACGGTTGTGTCGGTTCGAGTCCGACCGGAGGTACGATGCCGGAAAGGGAGCAAATTTTGCTCCCTTTCCTTTTTTTATCTCCTCCACACTCCCCGTCTCCGTAGGTCGTCAGCAAAATCAAATTATTTAATTTTCCCGTTCGAACTTTTCTGTGTAGAAAAATAATTTTTTCTACACTTTTTTTTAAATCCCTTGTCATGGGAAGTAGTATCTCCTCCTTTAGCTTTCTAAAACACCATTTCAACGTAATTAAGAATTTACAGCATAAGAACAAATTAATTTTGAGCTGTTCCAAATTTCTGAACAAAACTTAGGAGCAAACTCTATTG